>JAMDCW010000036.1:1114-10511 GCA_023489405.1 Chloroflexota bacterium | reverse complement strand
GCGCTTGCGCGAACCCGATCGTAGCGAACGTGCCGCCGACGCCGACGCCGGTGCCGACGCCGATACCACCGCCGCGTCCGACATTCGTGGTCACGAAAGGCTCAATCGTTGACAGTATAAAGGCGCTGGGGCGTGTTGTAGCAGTCCAGCAGCAGGACCTCTACTTCCGTGTACCGGGGAACTTACAGACGATGAATGTTCAGGTGGGCCAAAAGGTGACGAAGGGTGAGCTGCTGGCATCCTTGGATACATCGACGTTGAGGAGACAGTTAGCTCGGGACCAAGCGGCACTGGATGCACAAAAGCTGAGCTTGCAGGAGGCGCAGGCCCAGCTTGCCGCGGCAAATCTTGGTCTCAAGGATAATGTGGAAGAGGCGCAGGCCAACTTACGTGCGGCTCAAGCTGCTTACAATACCGCGGTGTCGAGACTGCAGGTACTGGAACAGCCGAGCAGCAGCGATGTCGCCAAAGCCAAGGCAGCGGTAGATGCTGCTAACCAGGCAGTCAATGCGGCGAAGCTGCACTTGCAGCAGGTGCAGGCGGGTCCAGCTCCGGCTGATGCGCAGAAAGCGCAGGCGGCTGTCGTATCGGCGCAGGCGGCATTGACGCTGGCTCAGCAGCATCTGGTAACGCTGGAAGCGGGGCCGCAGCCTCAGGATGTAGCGATCGCCCAAGCCAAAATGCAAGCAGCGCAGGCTGCCTTTACGGCGGCAAAGGCGCAATACGAAGCGTTCAAGAATGGGCCGACGCCGGCTGAGATCCAGAAGGCGCAGTTGGCTGTACAGCAAGCGAAGGACGCGCTCTATGCCGCTCAGACGAAGCGGGATGCTGTGTGTGGGCAGGGTAGGACGTCGGCGAATTGTAAGGCGGCGAATGCTGCTGTTGATTCTGCTCAAACGAATCTCGATGCAGCGAACCAAGCGTTAGCGCAGTTGAATCAGGTGTTGCCGACCGATGCGGCACAGGCACAGGCGACGTACCAGCAGGCTCAAGCTAATCTGGCTGCTGCTGAGGCAGCCTATCAAGCAGCGGTTGCTAAGGCTTCTCCCACGGACATTGCGAATGCGCAGGCGAATATCGTAGCTGCCCAAGCGGCGCTCCAGCAGGCAAAGGCGAATCAAGCGGCGCTCACGCCGACTTCTGCCGCGATTGCGCAGGCGCAGCAGGCTGTCGCTAGCGCCGGAGCAGCAGCGGAGTCGGCGCTCGTGCAGTACAATAGCCTGTTGCATCCTTCCGTGGCAGCGGTTAACCAGCAGAAGAATGGTGTAATCCAGGCAGCGGCAGCGGTTACCGTGGCGCAGGCGCAGCTCAGCAAAGCAGAGCAGCAGCTCACCCAAGGGAATACGAACGCGATCAATCTGCAGATCTACCAGAAGAAGGTGGAAGAAGCACAGCTACAAGTGGATCAGGACAATGCCCAGTTGCAGCAGATGGAGGTCACGGCTCCGTTTGACGGGGTGGTTGTCATGGCGCAAGGCCAGCCTGGGGACCAGGTCAATGCGTATACGGCCGTCGTTACGGTGGCGAATCCTACGCAATTGGAGCTCGCGATCAGCGTTCCGCAGACTAGTTTGAGCCAGGTTGCGGTTGGGCAGAAGGCTACGATCAAGATGGACATCTTCCCGAAAAAGACCTTCACTGGAGTGGTCTCTGCGCTACCATCGGTGAATACGGCAGCATCATCGTCTTCATCATCTTCTCCGGGAGGAAGCTCATCCTCTTCGAGCAGTTCTACCCCTCCTCCAGGAACGGCGATTGACCAATCGCCTCGGGTGACGCCGCAGTGGCCCGGGCCAGGGGCTCAGATCGGTGAGCTTGCGAGTGTGACGATCGTGATCCAAAAGAAAAGTAACGTGCTGCTCATTCCCACGGGCGCCGTTAACACGATCAACGGGAGGACGTTTGTCCTGCTGGATGATGGAGGGCGTCAAAAGCCCGTGGACATTCAGATCGGTATACAGACGGATCAAGAGACTGAAGTCGTCTCTGGGCTGAAGGAAGGACAGCGTGTCTTTGCCCGCAATATCTAGCGAAACTCACGTTGCTGGTGGCAGACGACGGGGCGGGTGAACGGTAAAGGGCAGTGACAGAGTGAGAGGAAGTTGCTTTGGGCGTTCGTAGCGGGACATTTCCACAACGCTCTCTCGGCGCACTTCAGAACGGAACCCGGATCGCAGGAAAGTTTCTCGCGCTCTTCGGATTAGGTGTTGTCGGGAACGCAATCTCGGTTCTGATCATGGTAATGGAGCGTTCGCGGGCGAATGCTCGGCTGGTGCTTTCGACGATCTTAGGACTGATCATTACCGTCACTCTGGTGGCAGCGGTGCCGCTCTATGCAGATGGCGTATCCGAGAAGCTGCTGCATGAGCAGTTGCTTCAGCAGACGAACAAAGCTCAACCTCCGGCGAGTTTTCTCTTTCACTGGGTGTTCAATAATAATGCGCCGAATTCGTCACCCAGCGCTGCAAACCCACCACCGCCGTTGAGTCAGTACTGGTCGGTGAATAACTATCTTGAGCAGAATACTCCATCAACTATTGGTTTACCTCTTCAGGAGGGCGTTCGCTACGGGGCGACGGACAAGCTTCCTGTTTATGCACTAGGACAGCAATCTGGTGCTCAGGGGAATCAGTTCAAGAATTATTTAGCTATCGGGTTTCTGAGCAATCTTCAGCGGCATATCGTCATCACGCAAGGAAAGTATCCTGACAAAGTGTTTGATAGTCAAGGCAATATCGAAGGCCTCATGACGCAAGCTGGTGCAGAGAAGCTTCTTGTCAATGTTGGCGAGGTCGTTACGTTTGCCAATCAAGGAAGCTATCAGGCTCGGCCGATCAAGGTGCGTATCGTTGGCTTATGGCGACCGAGAAATCCGAATGCGGCGTACTGGTTCTATCGTCCCGATACGTTCGACAGCTATGTTATTGTGCCGCAAGGTAACTTTTTCAATGGTGTTCTCAAGGTGAATCCTTATGCGGAATATGAATACTATTGGTTTTTTGTCTTCAATCAAGCGGATATTCATTCAACCAATGTGCAGCAGATAATCAGTGGATCTCAGCAGCTTAGGGCTACGGCAACTTCACTGCTCTCAGGTGTTACGCTTGACATCTCGCCAGTAAAAGTCTTAGAACAGTTCGTTACCGATAGTTACTTTTTAAAGATTCTCTTATTTGCACTTTCTGTTCCAACTTTGGCGATTGTTTTATACTATATTTTGCTTGCTTCAACCATGCTGATTGATCGTCAGCGCAATGAAATTGCCGTACTCAAGAGTCGTGGTGCGAGCAACATCCAAGTACTCGGTATATATGTTACAGAAGGAGGCATATTTGGTGTAATTGCGCTGATTCTTGGTCCATTATTAGGAGCACTGGTTGCCCAGTTCATTGGATTTACTTATACATTTCTCGTATTTGTTAATCGTGGGCTCCTTCCTGTACAGATTTCCGGAGATACGTATCACTATGCATTGATTGCGGTAGGGCTTTCGTTTTTAGCGCTCATTCTTCCGGCTGCGGGCGCCGCTCGCTATACTATTATCAGCTATAAGGCAGAAGTTGCTCGAACGACTCGTAAACCGCTATGGCAGCGATTTTTCCTGGATTTTGTGGCGTTAGCGGTAGCTATTTATGGATATAACCTGCTCAAACAGAATGGATCGTTGATCGTCATCAATCAGAATGGTAATGCCGTCCAAAATCCGATACTTCTTCTTGTCCCGGCGTTTTTCATGTTTGCGCTTGCTCTTGTGGGTATGCGGATTTTCCCGATTGTGACGGAGCTTCTGGCAAAGGTCAGCAGCCGCTTTGCGCCACTGTGGATACTTCTTGCCCTTCGTCAGATTAGCCGTACGCCAACGCAGTATACGCGGCTTGTACTGCTTGTTACGCTGACGATGAGCCTTGGTATTTTCAGCGCATCGATGGCGCAGACGCTGGATCAGAATATTCGTGATCACGTCATGTATGAAAACGGGGCTGATCTCAGTTTCTTGGAACGCGGCGAGTATGATGAGTTGCATCAAGTTTGGAATATGGAGCCGATCCAGCGCTATCAGGGATTGAAAGGTGTCATCGGGGCTACGCGTATCCTGACGCAGAAGGCTACAGTTTCCACAGGTGGTGGAAGTGCGAGTGGTCAAGTGATGCTTGTGTCAATTGATCCTTATACTTACGGTAGCTACGGTTGGTACCGGTCTGATTTGAATGCTCCGCTGACAGAAGGGCAGATACTGGCGGAATTGCGCTCAGAAGATGATGCCCTCATCGCTAGCAATTCGTATCTGGCGAAGAATCATCTCGCGAATGGTCAAACGGTACTTGTCACTGTAGGCGGCAATACGACGCCAGCGACGACGATGCCATTCGTCTTGAAGGGTGGTGTCAACCTGTGGCCGACGGTCTATCCTCAAGATGGGGACTTTTTCCTGGTGAATATCGACTATGTTCTTGGTATCGAGGGACAACAGCCGTGGACGGTGCTGATGCGGCTTGTGCCCGGGGTATCCTCAACGATGGTGCGTAATGAGCTGGCCAATCTGCCGCAATATCCTATCTATCAGGTGACGGATTCTCAGTCGGAGATCTATCAGGAGCGGAGCTTACCGCAGACGACTGGTCTTTTCGGCACGCTTACTGTGGGATTTTTGGTTGCTACTGTCCTAACGGTGATGGGATTCCTCTTGTATTCATTCCTCAGCTACCAGCGCCGGATGCAGCAGTTCGGCATTATGCGAGCGATAGGTCTCTCAGTATGGGGCCTTGTAGCCCTCCTAGGGTTTGAGCAACTTTTTCTCATCATCCTTGGGGTTCTTCTAGGAACGGTTATCGGGCGTTACGCGAGCTCTCTTTTTATCCCGTTCATGCACATTGATCTCACGAGCCACGCCAATATTCCACCGTTCTTAGTGCACACGCCTTGGGATCAGGTGTTCAAGCTGTATGCCGTTCTGGCGATCGTACTATTGCTGGCAATGCCAGTGATGATCACGATGCTGCTGCGGATGCGTATCTATGAGGCTACCAAGCTCGGGGAGGAGCAAGGCTAATGAGCGTTGATATATCTCCGAGTGAGCCGCTGGTGGTTTGTGAGAATCTCGTCAAGATTTATAAGATTCAAGACCTCGAAGCGATGGCGTTGCAGGGGCTCGACTTGACCGTGCAGCGTGGCGAGCTGATGGCAATCGTGGGGAATTCCGGCTCTGGGAAGACGACGTTACTGAATGTCCTGGGGGGATTGGATCGACCATCGGCTGGTAGTGCGATGGTGGCTGGTTATAACCTGCTGAAGATTCCAGAGCGCACGCTGGTGCGCTATAAGCGAGAAGTGGTGGGTTTCATCTGGCAACAGACATCGCGCAACCTGATCCCCTATTTGACGGCTATTCAGAATGTGGAAGTTCCCATGATCGTTCACGGAACCTCGCCACGGAAGCGGCGTGAATGGGCCAAGGAGCTCCTGGCTGAGGTAGGGCTGGCTGACCGGATGCATCATTTACCGGTACAGATGTCCGGTGGGCAACAGCAACGTGTGGCGATTGCTGTGGGATTAGCGAATAATCCACCGCTGCTCCTGGCAGATGAGCCAACGGGATCGGTAGATACGGCGACGGCGAATCTGATTTTCGATATTTTCCGCCGTCTGACACAAAACTATGGTACGACGGTGATGATCGTGACGCACGATCGAACGGTGACCGCACGGGTGGATCGCGTCGTACAGATTCGCGATGGCAAGACGAGCACTGAAAGCTTGAGGCGCACTGCCATTAACCTTGACGATCCGCTTGATTTCAATAGCACTCATGAGGAGTACGTCGTACTCGATAATGCAGGACGGCTTCAGCTTCCACGAGAGGCGATGGAACAACTGAACATCAAGCGCAAGGTGAAGCTCGATGTGGTTGAGGGCAAGATCGAGATCCGCCCGGCTGAGGAGTCTTCTAAGTGAGGAAGCGCTGATGCGAATTGCTTTGCCTACGATGCCGCGATTGCGCAGGAGGACTTTGACGCCCCGGCGCGTGGAACTGTCGGATATTCTCCAGCCTTTGCACCGATCCGCTTATGATGGCCCGATCATCGAAGTGGAGGAGGCAAGCCGTATCTATCGTTTTCACGGAAATGATGTGCCGGCGCTCAAGGGGGTGACGCTTGCGGTTCATGCGGGGCAGATGGTGGCCATCCGGGGGCGCTCTGGATCAGGCAAGACGACGCTACTGAACATCATTGGGGGGCTTGATCGTCCTACGAGAGGCGCCGTGCGGGTTGAAGGCCAGGATATCGGTAAACTCAGTGATGCGGAAGTAACGCATCTTCGACGCTCGAAAATGGCGTTTGTATTCCAATCATATGCGCTCTTCCCGGTGCTTTCAGCTCTCGAGAATATCGATCTGGCGATGCGAATTGGCGAGCTGCCCGCAGGTGTGCGGGATCGTCGCGCTCGTCTCTTACTCGAGATGGTTGGCTTAGGGAATCGTGTAGATCACCGACCGTATGAACTTTCTGGAGGGCAGCAGCAGCGCGTGGCTATTGCGCGTGCTCTCGCCAATAATCCGCTCATCATCCTTGCTGATGAGCCGACCGGCGAGCTCGATAGCATTACTGGTCTGCAAATTCTGCGACTTTTTCGAAAGATCGTTGTTGATCATGGAGTTACTGTAATCGTTGCGACGCATGATCCTACGATCAATGAGATTGCCCACGTCACCTATGAGATTCAAGATGGGCGCTTACACCTGATGGGAAGCAGTTGATTGATGCGAGGGCTCTCTGGCGTGTGCTATTGTTGAACAAACAATAAGACCAAGGGAGTGAAGCATGTCAGATCTCGGTACGGTTGCTGTTGGTCAGTCTGGTGGTCCGACTGCCGTGATCAACGCCAGTTTGGCAGGTGTCATTGAGGGTGCTCATGCTGCTGGCAGCAAGGTGCTTGGTCTCCGATACGGAATTCAAGGGGCACTCACCAGCGATATCATCGATCTCAGTGCGGTGGATACGGAGGCACTAGCGCATACTGTTTCAGCCGGCCTTGGCAGTGTACGCTATAAGCTGAAGGCGGAGGATTATGATCAGATTCTGAAGGCGTTCGATGCGTGGAATGTCCGGACTTTCATCTACATCGGTGGCAATGACAGCATGGACACTGCCGACCAACTGGCACAGGTGGCGTATCAGCGAAACTTGCCGCTGCATGTCGTGGGTGTACCTAAGACGATCGATAATGATTTGCCGTTTACTGATCACTGTCCTGGATATCCCAGCGCCGCTCGTTATGTTGCAGCGGTTGTTCGTGACGTTGGGCTTGACGCGCGGGCGATGCGACGTATCTACTTCTTGGAGATCATGGGGCGGCATGCGGGGTGGCTAGCGGCGGCGAGCTGTCTAGCGCGGGATGTCGAGGGTGCGGCGCCGCACCTTATCATGCTGCCGGAGCACTCGTGGGATGAACGTCTCTTTGTCTCGAGTATCGATGAGGCGCTCTCTCGGTATCACCACTGCATAGTGGCAGTGGCTGAGGGATTTAAGCTTCCGGAGGGTGACGTGCACCTTGGTATCATTGATCCTTTCGGCCACGTTCGCCTTGGGGGAATTGCGCGACAACTGGCGGAGCTTACTAAAGAGCGGTTGAATCTGCCGAACGTTCCGAATAGTGACATTCTTGGATATATTCAGCGAGCCTCCTCACTGAGCCGATCTGAAGTGGATCTTCAGGAAGCGCGCGAGGTAGGGCGACGGGCTGTAGAGGTTGCTGCGGATGGTCAGTCGGGGTTCATGGTGACGATTGAACGTCTGTCTTCACATCCATATCGAGCATCGTATGGGCTTCAACGCCTCGACACGATTGCCAATGAGACGCGCAAGCTCGATGGCGCTTTTCTGGTATCTGGGCGATATGACGTTGCCAGTGAGTTTATCGATTATGCTGCACCGCTAGTTGGTGAGCTCCCGAAGTCATACCGGCTGTACTGAGAAGGAGGCGGCGCCAGAGGGGCTAGCTCTCTTCCTTGACGATGTTCAAGAGACGGCGAAAGGTAGGGGTCCCAGCCTGGCGCTCGAGGCTGTAGAGGAGCATCTCTGAATGACATGGCTGGGCTCCTGCGGTGTGAGCAGCGTGGAGCCCAACTGCTCTGGCTTCGGCGTTGCGGGCCCCAATAGCGTCTTCAAGTAGGAGCACGCTGAAGCCACGTCGAAGAGCACTCAATGCCGTTTGGTAGATGCATATGTGGGCTTCGACTCCGGAAAGTGCGAGCGTGCGACGACCGAGCTGTTCGAGGTGGCGTGCGACGACCGAGCTGTTCGAGGTGATCTGAAAATGGCTGGCATTCAAAGCAGTCGAAGGACAATTTCGAGAAGGGGTGGAGTTCAGTCAAGAGCTCGGTGATGGGAGCTATCGTTTGCCCCAGCCCTTGAGGATACTGTTCGGTGACGACGATAGGGATGTCAAATATCTGACTCCCCCGAATCACCTTCCGGATGTTTTTGGTAATGGTTGTCACCCCGTCGATGAACGGCATGAGGCGCTCTTGAGCATCCACGACGACCACTACGATGTCGGACTGTGCAGGGAGCTTGGCTGATAGGATGCCTCCGGCAAGAGGATTGGGGGTCATCGCTTGAGGGGGACCCATTGAACGAGCTCGACCCTATTGCCTTCGGGATCTCGGAAAAAGACGTTATCGAGGTGAAGGCTGATAGCGGGAACGTCTTGATGTGCGATGGGAGCTTCGAGAGGTATGCCAGCGGATTCTATACGCGCCGTGATTTCATCGATATTCAAAACAGAGATAGCGAGGTGATCCATGACGCCGCTACGAGGATCGTCATCGCTGGAAGAGGCGATCAGTTGGACTGCCTGGTACCAGACCACTTTTGGTAGAGGATCGCCCGCAAGCTCACGGATGTACGGTAAGCCAAGGACACCCCCGTAGAAGTGCATCATCGTACGCATATCCTTTACACGAATAGCGACGTGGTGATGTTCGGGATTGAGTATGGCACGGAAATTTTCCGTCATGGTCTTGACGCCTCCTTTTTGCTGCTTATTTTCTGCTCTTGTGTAGCATATTCAGAATTCATAGTGCTGCCGCAGGTACTGTTCCACGGCGGGGGGAACTGAGCCGGGGAGGATGCGGCGCCCTTGCTCGGCGACTTCACGCACGAGGGTCGAGCTCAAGTGCGTATATTCCGGGCGCGCGATGAGGAGCACCGTCTCGAGCTCAGGAGCAAGGCGTGCGTTGGCGTTGTCGAGAGCAAACTCGAGCTCGAAGTCAGTCATTGAACGGAGGGCGCGGATAATGGCACGCGCGCCGACCTGCCGGGCGAAATCGGTGGTGAGGCCGTCGAACGCAACAATTTCGATGCCACTGACTCCAGCTTCCCGCAAACTTTCCTTGTGC
>JAMDCW010000036.1:0-1104 GCA_023489405.1 Chloroflexota bacterium | reverse complement strand
TCTTCGATACTAAACACCGGCTTTTTCGCTGGGTTTCGCCCGATACCGACAATCACGCTATCGAACAACCGTCGAGCACGGATGAGGATATCGAGATGGCCACTGGTTAAGGGATCGAAGGTGCCTGGATACATTGCAAAGGCTTGCATTGCCGGTCGCACTTCCCTTTCTCTCAGATTGATAGGTATATTAGGTGCGTTTCTTCCACGCCTGACAGAAACGCACTGCGGCTGATGGTTCGCTTTCCAAGATTATTTTCACTTTTTCGAGCTCATCTGGTGTTTGAGCTCCGAGAAGGACGGCATCAATGATATCCGGATCAAGGGCGAACCATAGAGCAGCTTCCAATATGCCAATATCTGCATCTTCGAGCATGGCGAGCAAAGAATCAAGCTTGTCTAGAAGCCACTCGGGGGTGTCTTCCGCATCGATTGCTTTGTCGATACCTTGATCCGTGAGCAATCCTTGAGCGAAAGGGGCGCCATTGATGGTCCGCATATCCAGGCGCTTGGCGTGGGGGAAGAGAGCCGTCAAAGCGGTGCTGTCCAGCAGATGGCCGTGGTTGAAGCAGAGGAGCTGCTGAAACTCTCCGGTGGCGAAGGCGGCTTCGGCGTGGGCAATGGATTCCGTACTGACGCCGAGTAGGGGGATGACGCCTTCATCTCGTAGGCGTACTAGCGCTCCCAAGCCGCGGTTTGACCGAAGGAGTGGCTCGATAGGTTCTGACGCTCGAGCGGCGAGATGAAGCATGGTGAGCCGATCGACCTGCAAGCGACGAAGCGAGGCTTCGACGCAGCGTAATGTTGCATCGTAGCTTCCATCAAACTGACCCTCGGGATCGCCGAGGTGGGTGAGGAGCGTCACTGCCGAAGGTTGGCCGGCTAAGAAGTCTGCCACGATACGCTCGGCTTCACCACAGGCATAGCGTGGAGACAGTTCCCAGAAGGTGAAGCCGAGCGCCAAGGCGTGCACGAGCAGTTCATAGATGCTGTCACGGTTGTGAGACGCCTGAAATAACCGGCCAAGCCCCAGGGCAATTGTCGGGGCCCTCCGCGGAGGAGTGTATGAGCTGTTGGTGATGGGAGATTGCATGGTCTCCTACTC
>JAMDCW010000092.1 GCA_023489405.1 Chloroflexota bacterium | reverse complement strand
CCCAACAGGTGACAGGCGGAGCTAATCAGCAGGTGACGAGCGGAGCTGATACAGAGCGCGCAGGGCACGCGGCGAGTGAGGCTGACGGTACAGGGGAAGCGAAAGCGCCGGCTGGACATGAGGCAGATACCGGCCCTGATCTTGGCCCTAACGTCCAACAAGGCGGCCAGTCGGGCGTCCAGGAGACAGGGCAACATTAGCCGCTCGTGACAGGTGTGAGTCAGCTTGGGGGAGCGAAAGCTCCCCCAAGCCGTTCTCACGGATCCGAGGGCACTACACATTAGGGCAGGGATCTGTCTGGACATCCTTGAAGGAAAGGAAATGGCTGTGGAGCTTGGCAGGAGGCGACTGAGCCACGGGCGGCAGCGGTATGGCCTGGGAAGACGGAGTCAGCCTCCGCTGGAATGGCGCCTGTGGAAAGCTGCTTTCCTGGCCACATTGGGCTGCGTTGCTCTGCTGATGAGCTGGCGGCTGTGGGCGAAGCCGGCGCCAGCGTTGGGAGCACGGTTATCATCTCAGGCGCGATCGGCAGCGTTGTATGCGCTCCTGAGTGCTGGCTATCGCGTTGCTAATTCTGCTCGAGGCCAGCCGGCTATCTATCTGCTTCGTGGAACGCCGCAGGCGCCGGCAGCAGTCGCCTTTCTCGTCGGGAGTGCACCCTCTCAAGCACTCTTCACCGCTCAGGTTGTGCATAGCTCGTCAGTGCTCCCTTGGCGGATTCGCGCTGTTCGCCTGATCGCTGGCGCTACAGGCAATCCGGTAACGGCTTTTGCCCGCGTACCCGGAACGTTTGCCTATACGCTCGGCTCTGGGAGAGTCACCGCTGTGCTCGTCATCCGTGATCTTGCCCGGCAGCAGACGCAAACATTCCGGTTCGCGACACCAGCGAGAGATGTTCAACTGACGCCGGTAGCGGGGAAGACGGGATGGGCGCTTCTGGTGCGCTATCGACCTGTGCAGGGGATATCGGAGCAGGCTGTCATTCAGCATGGCGCTGGAGGTTGGCGGTCTCAGACACCAGCGTTTCAGGTGGTCGCGGCGCAGGCACGAGCGCATCCGCCTTTCATCCGCTTGGTGGAGACGATACGCTCGTGGCTAGGACCACGACCGGTTGCCATGATCGAAGACCTATGGTATGGCTTGGTCGACGCGATCCAGCGCCGCCTGTACTGGTTGCATCACCCTGTGCCACATGTGACAGCGTCCGCGGCGGATCAGCAGGTTGCAAAGGCAGCAGCCGCCTTGGTACAAGCGGCACGGGCGTCCCGAGGCGTGAGCGCCCCAGAGCGACCGCCGGTGACCAGGGCCGTACAGCAGCATGCAACGAGTGCGGCGCCGCAGACCTTCACCCGACCAGCAGCGACACCACGGGCGCTTGTGCAGCCAGCGCCGGCTGCCGTCCCGGGACAGCCACCGGTCCTGTCATTGCCGGCTGCCTGGCCGCGGGTGGCCGGTGAAGGCGTCTGGAGACCTGCAGGTCGCCTAGTCAATGGCCACGTTGCGATGGAGCGCACGTTCGTGCTGCCGGATCCTCAACGTCCATACACGCAGATCGATCTCGTGTGGATCAATCCACGCTTGGCGCGTCTTCATATCGTCGCTGGTACGCGCCATCCGCATTCGACCGCGGGGCTGCACGGGGCTGGAGAAGTGCCACTGGCGGCGCGGCCTTTCTTGCTCGCTGCCTTCAACGGTGGTTTCAAACGCATCGGTGGTCACTATGCCCACTTCGGTTTTCGAGCAAACGGACTCTGGTATATCCTGCCAGCGCCCCGGCTCGCGACGCTAGCTGTTTACCCTAGCAGGAAAGTGGCGCTGGGATCCTGGGGGCGGGAAGTGCCGGTGTCTCCAACGCCGCGCGGCGTGTTGCAGAACTTACCGCTGCTGGTAGATCATGGACAGGTCTCACCGCTGATCGATAATGGCGCTGCCTGGGGAGAGACCGTTGGCAATGCGGTGCGTGTCTGGCGGTCTGGGTTGGGCATAACCGCAGCGGGGGACCTAATCTACGCCGCCGGGCGGCCACTGACGGCGCGGACGCTGGCAGTGGTCCTCGCACTTGCCGGAGCGCGGCGAGCGATGGAGCTGGATATCAACAGCTACTGGGTGACATTCAACTTCTACTGGCCTATTGCATCTGGTTCTGCACAGATGCGCGGTGAGAAGCTGATGCCGGATATGACGCGCAGTGCTATCCGCTATCTGGCACCGGATTCTCGCGACTTCATCTACCTCACTGCCGCGCATAGCTAGCGGTGAGGCCACTTTATGCCGCTATGACCCCAGCCAGGATGGGGAGAGGACATAGGGAACATTGAGCCGGCCATCAGGCGGATGGGCTATTGAGAGAACTGGTGGATGGTAGCATAGTGCTGCTATCTTTGCTCGCCTTTTTCCTCGCGCAACCGCTGGGTTTGCACCAAGGTTCCTTCCCGCCAATGGAGTAGGATGGGTGACAGAGGGAGGCGGTGAGGATAGCGGGAAGATTGCGCCGAGTGGTGTGCACCGGTGGGATAGCGAGGGAGGATTGCCGTGCGACGCTGGGCTTTCGTCATCCTCGTGAGCGGCATCATTCTCGTGCTGGGACTGGGAATTGTGCTGACAATCGTCGTAGCTCGCCAGCCGGAAGCTTCATTTCCTCCTGGTAGCGCCGCTGCCACGGTTGCTACCTATTTGCGACTGGTTCAGCACGGGCAGGCGGATGAAGCGTTTGCCTTGACGGATTTTACGCGGCCCGTGGGGAACAGCAATGTACCAGTGCCGCAGACACAGTTCTACCAGTGGGCTAATCATTGGAGTCAGCAGGCACATCGTGTGCTCCTCGTCCGGTCAAGTGAACACGATGGACATGCGAGTGTAGTAGTGGAGGTCACCGCATTTTCTCCTGACTTGCTGGCTGCTGACCAGGGAACGCGGCAGACTTTTACGCTTGAGCGCCGCAATGGCATGTGGAAGATCACGAGCCCATTGTTCCTTTACCCCTGACGGTGTGAAGGATGGGAGGAAATATATGGTAAACGCGCGGCGTTTTTATCTCTATGTGATGGCTTTTGTAGGGCTGCAGAGCGTGCTCATCGCCTTAGCCGGCATGCTGGCGCTGTTGATGAGCGCACTATTGCTACAGTCTCACACGCTTCTAGGTGGGAAAAGGACGGAGGCGAGCTTTTACCTTGCGGCTCTTGTCGTCGGGTTGCCTACCTGGCTCGTCCACCGTTTCTTCGCCGAGCGTGAAGCAGCGCGAATGGCTCCGGAACAGCGGGCACCCTTACCGCGACGGCTCTTCTACGCGGCAGTTTTGGGAACGACGATGGTCGTGACGATTGTGGCCTTGCAGAGCACATTGCGGTTTTTGCTGAGCTTACTGGTGTACACTTCACAGTTCGAAAGCGCCCTGGAGGGTACTATCCGCTCTGGAACGTATCTGGTGGTGTTTGGCCTGGCTGGCCTCTTCTTGAACAGAGTTTCACCGTCAGGCGCAGGAAGAGGTCTCGACGCTGTGCACGATGAGGTTCGGGATTTTGCACGCTTTGTTGTCGCTGGCCTTGCCCTCGTGCTGTTCGCACTTGGCTTGGGGAGAGCGCTCCGCCTCGCGTGCACCGACTTACTGCTCATCTTTGGCGACCTTCCACAAGTCCTTGCTGGTCCGAGGGAGACTATTGCGAGCGTCTGGATTCCCTCCGTGGCCGGCGTACTATCTGGAGGAATCTTTTCTGCCGTCATATGGCGGAACGAGTACAGACGCCGGTTTGCCTGTACAATGCGTGCGCTCTTTCTCTCGTTAGCCATCATCGCCGCTGCTGCGATCACCTTGCTCGGGAGTGTGTGGATCGTGGCGGAACTCTTGCGGCGACTGTTGGGGTATCGTTCGGTATTTGATACGTGGAGTTTCGTGCGCGACTGGCTGCCGTTTGCTCTCGTAGGTGGGTTGCTCTGGACCGTGCATTGGCTGCTGTTGCGGCAACAGGCTGAGTTTCGAAGAGATGGCTCTGCGGAGGCAAGCAAGATTCCCTGGCCACGCCGGCCGGTGCTGGCGGTATTGGCATTGCTGGGACTGGTGACGATGGCGCCGGCGCTGGCTTCTCTGTTGTGGTTATGGTTTGACGGCGTGTTCCATACGGGGATTGCGCTAGTGGGGGTTGATTGGTGGCAGAAACGCCTAAGCTTTGGCCTTGCTGCTGCGGCGGTAGGCGGCGTGCTCTGGATCGGTACATGGCGGTATCTGGAGCGAGCGCTCGCCACTGGAGAGGTGGAAGAGAGGAGGAGTACAGCACGGCGCTTCTTGCTGGGTTTTGTGACGCTGGCGGCAAGCTTGATAGCCGTCGGTTTCTTAGTGGCGATGCTGTGGATTGCTTTCCGTTCCCTGTTGGGCGAAGCCTTGACCCCTGGAACGGTGAGCCTCGCCTTCAAAGAGCTGAGCATCATCGTGCTTGCGGGAGTAGTGGCTCTGTACCATGGGATCAAGCTCCGGGGCGATGTCTTGCAGACCCGAGGAATGGCTGGGCGGGCGCTGCCGTTGATCGTGCTGGCAGATACCGACACAGCAGCGGAACAGCTCGCGATGTTACAGAGACAGGGGGCAGTGCGTGTGACAGCGGTGGGACGTTTGAAGGCGGATACGCCGGTGACGGTGTTCGATGCTGCCGCGCTGTCCCAAGCGTTAACAGCGCTGGGGCAAGGGCAGCAGGATGAGCAGGCGTTGATGGTGCTCCAGGGAGGACGCGTGACGCTCTACCGTTTCCATCCTTGACCCGGTCCGAACATAACGGGCAGGAGCAGGCTAGTCACGGTCGCGGGTGCTGTGCCACCAGTCGAGGAATTTACCGGCGAGCCAGGCGAGGGCCAGCGCGAAGATGGAGGCGAAGATAGCAGGAAGGAGATTGAAGAGGAACGAGCTCATCGTACGCCGGCTCAGGGGAAAAGGTCGGTACTGAGGTATTTGAGGCCGCTGTCGTTGAGGGTGGTGACAATGGTTGTTCCGGGAAGGCTACGTAGGAGATGGAGAGCGGCAGCGACGTTGGCGCCGCTGGAGAAGCCAGCAAAGGCGCCCTCACGGCAAGCGAGTTGGCGAGCGACAGAGATGGCCTCGTCGTCCGTCACCGTGAGGTAACCGTCGACGAGGGTAGAATCCCAGAGGGGAAGAGGCATGCCGTAACCGGCGCCTTGGATCTTGTGGCGGAGGTCCGTGATCGGTTTGCCGGCGAGGGCAGGGGCGCCGGCGGGTTCGACGGCATAGGCGCGGATTGTGGGACGGTAGTACTTGAGGCGGCGGGCAATGCCGGTAAAAGTGCCGCCGGTACCTACGGTAGAGACGAAGACATCGATCTGGCCATTGGCTTGCTGCCAGATTTCTTCTCCGGTACCGAACTCGTGCGCTTCGACGTTACTGATATTGTGGAATTGATCAGCGCGGAAAGCGTTACGTTCTTGGACAATCTGCTGGGTACGCACTTCGACGAGCTGGAGATCATCACCAGAGACTTGACCGGGGTAAGAGCCTTTCGCTTGAGGTACAAGGACGACTTCAGCGCCAAGGGCGGCGAGCATGCGCCGGCGCTCGATCGAGTTGCCTTCGCTCATCACAGCGATAAAGTGATAACCTTTGACGGCGCAGACGATCGCGAGACCGGTGCCGGTATTACCACTGGTGAGCTCGACGACAGGGCGACCGGGGGTGAGGAGGCCGGCGCGTTCTGCACGTTCGATGATGGCGAGGGCGATACGGTCTTTGATGCTGGCGCCAGGGTTGAGGTACTCGACCTTGGCAAGGATGCGCCCTGGTAGTCCGCTCGTCAGACGGTCTAAAGCGATGAGCGGTGTTTGCCCAATGCTACCTAGGATACTACCAGTGGCACTCACAGGCGAACCAGGAGGCGTGCGAGTTAGCGCTCACGGAAACTCCGGCGGTTGGTACGCAAGGAGCGACGGGCGCCGCGGATAGGCGAATAAGTATCATCGAAGCCTTCGTACGGCGTGGCGACCTCGTCGCTATCACTCCCCTCTTCCTCAATGAAGCGCGGCACGCGAGGGCGCGGCTGACGTTTCGACCGAGGACGAGACAGCGTTTCCTCTTCCTCGAGTGGTTCTTCCGGGAGAAAATCTGCCGTAGGTGATCTGCCGGGAAAACCGAAAGGGTCTTGGGGAGCAAGCTCTTCTTGAACGATCGCCTCCACCTCACGTGAGCTCACGAGCGGTGTGGACGCCTTGTTGGAACGCCAGTCTTCGATTGCATTGCTAAACTGCTCGAAGTACTGAGCTGGTGTAATATTCAACTGGTCTAGAACGACTTCAAGCACTGTTCGGGTCAACGTTCCCGATCCCTTCTCGCGAGATACATTAGGCAGAATCAACGCATTACCATACTACCACACGCCAGGCCGGAGTAAGCGCTAACGGTGGGGAGCGCAGGCGGCGATAGCGGAAAATACCATCCGCAGGGATTGGATATTGTCGGTAGAGATGGTGGGTGGAGTGATGTGCTCTGTCACGGCCCGATGGAATTCTCGAAGCAGATAGGCTTGATCGGTGTGGAGCATTGGGAGGAGCTCGACATTATGGGGTTTGCTGCCGGTGTGGGCAAGGGTGACCTGGTCTTCTTGGAGCCAGACGACGCCATTGGCGCATTCGATACGCCAGTTGCCATTCCACGGCGTGTCTCCGGCCTGGGAGCACCAGGAAGCGCTGTAGGTGGCGACAGCGCCGTTGGGAAAGTGGAAGGCGAGAGCAGCAGAGGCATCGCCACGAAACCAGCTCCACGGAGGATTCCAACTGAAACCAGTCACGTGATCAGGGGTGTTGCCGGTGAAGAAGCGCAAGAGATCGAAGTGATGAATGGCCATGTCGACAATCAGTGGATAGTCCATGACATCACGGAAGCCACCGAAGTGAGGACCGCGGAAAAATTGGATGTGTACCGCGCCAATCTCACCGAGGTCGCTGGTGGAGAGCACATGTCTCAGTGTCTGGGTAGCTGGCCGGTAGCGGTAGTTTTGGGCGACCATATGGAGCTGATGGGCCTTGACGGCAGCAGCGACGATGTCCTCGGCGGCTTCAGGCGTATCGGCGAGGGGTTTCTCGGATAGAACAGGGACGCCGTGCTCGAGGGCGGTGATAGAAAGGTCACGGTGTGTGTCGGGCGGTGTGACGAGGATGACACCATCGGGATTGGTTTCCTCAATGGCGTCTTCTAGCGTGGGGAAGATGAGTGATTGAGCTAAGCCATAGGTCTTTGCCTGGCGTTCGGCGATGTCTGGATCGATGTCAACGAGACCAACGTACTGCACGCCCTCGAAGGTGGCGGCTGCGCGTAGCCAGGCGTTGCCCATTCCGCCGAGGCCTACCTGGATGATCTTCATCGAGATGACCTCCTCCGTGCTTAGGAGCCAGCGAGGCGGATATGGTCTGTGTAGGTCCCTTCCACTCTCGCTTGCGTTTGAGCATAGCATCATAGCGGTGGAGATAGAATAGTGGAGTTGCACTGTGTTCCTAGCACGATTGCACGGAACGCTCAATTAGTCTAACATTTAAGTAGGGGTCAAGACCGGAAAGCGGTTCGCGATCATGGAAAGCCGGGGTATCGGCTCTAGCATCTCCTCACGATTCACGTGGGGGATCCTCCTTCATCATGACTTTATTCAGCCTCATCCGTTTTGTGGAGCAGGCACTACCACAGGTAAGCGTAGAGAGGAGTAATCGTCAGATGCACTCTAGTTGGTATGGCAAGGTCGAGAAAGCGCATCGCTATGCTGCGGAACCAGCGGAACGAATTACCTTCCAGGGTTTTGCGGTGGAGTTTCGGGGTGACAATGATACGTATCGCGTCACCCTGCAGGATGGTACGTGGCATTGTACGTGTCATTTCTTTGCAGGCTGGGGGCGGTGCTGCCACACGATGGCATTGGAGGAAGTGCTGCGCGGGATGCTGAGAGAGTCCGATGCCGTATCGGGCGCGGCACCGCGGGAAGTGTTAATGCCGTAGGGCTACGAGAGCTTCCTCGTTGTTCTCTGGCCGTGTGATTTGGCGAGGAAGGGCGAAACAGGCGAGCCCCCTAGACCACCGGTTCACCGGTGAGATGTTCCAGGGGCACACATATATTTGGTGAAGAAGCGAGAAGCCCACAGAACACGGCGTAAGAGAGGGGTAGTACTAGCCCTGGGCAGGAGCAGTTTCGCCTTGTGGTAACAGCTCAGGAGCTGGAGCAGGGAGTGGATAGACGCTGACCTGCCGCTTGTCCTTGCGGTACCACTCGAAGCGGACGACGCCGTTGATGAGGGCATAGACGGTGTGGTCTCTGCCGAGGCCCGCGTGAGAGCCTGGATGGATGCGAGTTCCCCGCTGGCGGACGAGGATAC
The DNA here is from genome assembly GCA_023489405.1 of Chloroflexota bacterium. GTDB lineage: Bacteria > Chloroflexota > UBA4733 > UBA4733 > UBA4733 > JAMDCW01. Next base: position 4,335 of record JAMDCW010000092.1, on the reverse strand, counting down.
TGCCGGCGGTAACGACCTGGCCATCAAAGCGCTTCACACCGAGGCGCTGACCCTGGCTATCCCGGCCGTTGCGCGAGCTTCCGACACCTTTTTTGTGTGCCATAGGTTTAGGACTCCCTTACGTGTTCTCTGGAGATGATGGAGGAGTAGCTTCTGCCGTGTCAGGCGGTGAGGATGCAGCCGGCGGCTGGACAAGGCTCTGACCATTCACGAGGATGTCGCGCACGTAGATCTGCGTAAGATCCTGGCGATGGCCTTTGAGGGCACGTACCCGCTTCTTTGGCTTGTATCGGAAGGCGTACACTTTGGGGCCACGATACTGCCGGCTCACTGTGCCGATGACCCTAACGCCTTCTAGGGTAGGGGTGCCGGCAGAGAGGCCAGTGTCGGTGCTTAGAAGGAGTACACGATCGAACTCGATGCGGTCCCCTTTTATGCTATAGAGCTTTTCTACGGCGATACTTTCACCGACGGACACCCGGTACTGCTTCCCGCCGCTCTCGATGACTGCGAACATTGTCTATCTTTCCCTAGTGCTCACCATACGCTGGTCGACGGGATGGCGTCGAGCGCAGCTAGCCAGTATAGCTACTCCGATGCCGTTGAGCAAGTACTTTGAGCGTTCTGGGCCAGCTCCTCTAATCGAAAAGTCCCTAAGCTCTCTTGCGCCCGTTTCGCGCGTGCCCTACAATCCTAATGTATAACCGCATGGTACCTTGCCACAGCGTCCCAAGGAGTGGTGGGCGCACCGGAGTTTTTCAAAGGACATTTCTGCATCAGTGGTTCGCACTGTGAACCGGTTCTCACAGTTAGGGAAGGAGCTTTTCCTTGCAGGTCTCGCCTAATTCCACGCGCCGTGATCTCCTCAAGCTTGTCGCTGCTTTGCCGCTGGGAGCGGCCCTCCTCGCCGCTTGTGGTGGAGGCACGACGGCAACGACGAGCACCAGTGGTGCAGCAGCCACTGCAGCGACGAGTAGTACGAGACAGGCGGCTGCTGCATCGACCACGCTCACACTCATGATCCAGACTGACCCTAAACAGCAGACGATGTACGAGAAGATCGTCAAGCCGTTTACCCAAGCCAAAGTGAACATCATTCAGGGTGGCGCTGGCGCACTGCAGATCCAGCAGAAGCTCCTGCTGCTCCTTTCTGCCAATACACCGCCGGATGTCTACTGGACGCATACCTACATCGACTCTGGCCTTGCTTCGCTGGGGATTCCGGCCGATCTCTCCTCGTATATGGCGAAAGACAAGTCATTCGATGACAGTGACATCTTCTCGGCTTCGATGAAAGACTTCAACATCCTGGGGAAGCAATATGCGTTCCCGCGGGAGACGACTTCCTACATCATGGTCTACAACAAGGATCTTTTCCAGAAGGGAAGTGTCGCTGAGCCTACTGCAGACTGGACGTGGAATGACTATGTCCAGACGGCACAGAAGCTCACCTCGGGGAGTGGAGCGACGAAGGTGTGGGGGACGGCTGGCTGGCCCAATCCGCCCTATGTCTATCCGGCCATCATCCGTGTCTGGCAGCATGGCGGTGACGTCGTCAACAAAGAGCGCACGACGTACACCATGGACCAGACTCCCGGGGTCGAGGGCATCCAGGATATTGCCGATCTCATCCATAAGTATAAGGTCCACGCCAGCTCGGCAGACCTGCAAGGGACGAATGTCGGTGATCTCTTCAACACCGGGCGTATTGCGATGCTCCCCTATTTCAATGTCTTTGGTGCCTTTGCCAATGCCAAGTTCACGTGGGATATCCAGCATCTACCGCACGGGACAAAAGATCAGGTGACCCGCGTCGCTTCGGCAGGCCACTCGATGGCTACAGCGAGTAAGCAGAAAGAGCTCTCCTGGGGGCTGCTCAAGCAGCTTATCTCGAAGGCGGCCTACGAAGCCTACTTTGCTGATGGGTTGCCGGTCGCCTCTAAGTCCGTGCGAGAGGCTGCCCTGAAGAATCAGGATGGCAAGCCGCCGGCGCACATCAAGATCGGCATCGATGCTCTCAGCTACGCCCGGCCGGAGCCGGTAGTGGGCAACTGGATTGGCATCCATCAGGCCATCGCGAATGCACTCCAAGGGGTCTATGGTCCGCAGCATAAGGATGTCAAGACCGTACTGACCGCGGTAGCGCCGGAGGTGAACCAGCTCATCAAAGCCAAGCCGACTGCTACGAAGTAGTGAGTGGTGGACTGGTACCGGTAGAAGGTAGGGGAAGCGGTGGCCCAGGGGACGCTTGTGACAACGGCGCGGCGCCGCCGTACCTGGTCGGCGACGCGCTGGCGGGACACGCGTGATGGCTATCTCTTCATTCTTCCCTGGCTCCTGGGGTTTGTGATCTGGACCGCAGGTCCTATGATCGCGTCGATCGCCATTGCCTTCACCGATTGGCGGATCGTCACTGTGCCACATTTTGTGGGGCTTGCCAATTTCGCCGCTCTGTTTCAGGATCCCCGCATTCGCGTTTCGCTCTTCAATACGACGTTCTACGTCGTCTTTGGGGTGCCGACGCATCTGATCTTTGCGCTGGCAGCGGCGCTCCTCCTCAATCAGCGCCGGCGGGGCATCGCTATCTATCGTACACTGTTCTACCTTCCTTACATTACGCCGCTGGTGGCAAGCTCTCTCCTGTGGCTCTGGATCTTCAACACCAACTTCGGCCTGGCGAACTGGCTGCTCAGCCTCTTCCGTCTCCCTGCCATCTACTGGCTAGAGGATCCACGCGTCGTTAAGATCTCCTTCATCATCATGAGCTGGTGGACGATTGGCGGGCAGATGGTGATTCTGCTGGCCGGGCTGCAGAGCATTCCCGAACACCTCTACGATGCGGCGAGTATTGACGGCGCCAACCGGTGGCAGCGTTTCTGGCACGTGACGTTTCCTCTCCTTACGCCGTCGCTCTTCTTCAACCTCACGCTGGCCCTCATCGGCGCCTTCCAGGTGTTCGTCCAGGCGTATGTCATTACTGGAGGAGGGCCGGAGGACGCCTCGCTGTTCTATGTGCTCTACCTCTATCGCGTTGCCTTCCAGAACTTCGACATGGGTTATGCCTCGGCAATAGCCTGGCTGCTCTTTGTCGTTGTCCTCATCGTCACCTTGACCCAGTTCCGTTTTGCGAACCGCTGGGTGTTCTATGAAGCCGAGTTGAAGCGTTGAGTTTGCGAGAGAGGCACCTGGCGCTCGATGGATACTTCTCCTGACCTTCTTGTACGGGTAACGGGCCGTGCCTCACTAGAGGCGTACGCTCGCAGCTCCTACCGGGCTCTCCGTCTCGTGCTGGCCTACGCTGTTCTCACTGGGTGTGCGCTGGGGATGGCTTTGCCATTTCTCTGGCTCCTGAGCACGTCGCTCAAGGTGGAAGGCACGGAGTTCGTCTTCCCACCACAATGGCTGCCGCAACCGGTGCGCTGGCAGAACTATCCCGATGCGCTGCACGTCGTGCCGTATCTCGCTTATGCCCGGAATACGCTCGTGATCACGGTGGCGGCTACCACTGGCACGCTCGTTACTGCTTCCCTCGCGGCTTTCGGCTTTGCCCGGGTTCGCTTTCCAGGTCGTAATCTGCTCTTCATCCTGCTCCTCTCAACGCTGATGCTCCCAGATGCGGTGACGCTGGTACCGAAGTACATCCTCTTTAGCCGGCTGCACTGGATCAATACCTATCTGCCGCTTACCGTCCCTGCTTGGTTCGGCGGAGGAGCCTTCAACGTCTTCCTGCTCCGGCAGTTTTTCATGACGGTACCCTACGACCTGGATGAAGCGGCACGGATTGATGGGGCAGGGAACTTTCGCATCTACTGGAGTGTGCTCCTGCCGCTTTCGAAACCAGCCTTGTCTGCGGTTGCTATCTTCTCCATCCAGTACAATTGGAACGATTTCCTGAATCCGCTGATCTACCTCAACCAGCAACAGTACTTCACGCTTGCACTGGGTTTGCAGTTCTTTCAGAGCGAATATGGCACGCAGTGGACACTTATGATGGCAGCGGCGGTGATGATGATTCTGCCCATGGTCGTCCTCTTCTTTGCCGCCCAGCGCTTCTTTATCCAGGGCATTCAGCTCACTGGTCTTGCAGGGCGTTGAGCCGTTGCTGCGGTGGAAAGCTAGCCTCAATCCGAGAGGAGGAGCAGCCGGTGGCTAGAGAACTCGTCGCCCTTGGGCCACGCGAACCGGTCATCCGCGAGTATGTGGAGCCCAGCCTTGCACCTGGCCTGGTGCGCGTCCAGACGGAGTTCGGCGCTCCGAAGCACGGCACCGAGATAGGTATCTACCGGAATGAGGCACCCGGGAGCCAGCACTACTACGATGCCGCAGGGCCGGGTT
>JAMDCW010000121.1:2122-12756 GCA_023489405.1 Chloroflexota bacterium | reverse complement strand
CGTCACCGTCAGTAGAGCAACGCTCCATAATCAAGACGAGATTGATCGTAAAGACGTGCGCATCGGCGATACCGTACTCGTCCAGCGCGCTGGCGACGTCATCCCCGAAATCATCAAAGTCGTCCTCGATCGACGCCCCACCCCACCTCCTCCTCCTTGGAAACTCCCATCGACCTGCCCGAGCTGCGGCTCCCTCATCATCCGGGAACCAGGTGAAGCCGTCGCCTATTGCATCTCCAGCGACTGCCCTGTTCAACTCGAAGAACGCATCATCCACTTTGCTAGCCGTCCGGCAATGGATATCGAAGGCCTCGGCGAACAGGTTGCTCGGGCGCTCGTGCGTGCCAGCCTCGTACACACCGTAGCCGACATCTACCGCCTCAAGCGTGAGCATCTGCTCCAGCTCGAGCACTTCGCCGAACGAAGTGCTGGCAATCTCCTCGAGGCTATCGCCGCAAGTAAAAACCGTCCGCTCGACCGTCTTCTCGTTGCGCTCAGCGTCCGCCATCTTGGTACAAAATGGGCCACAGTCTTCGCTGATACTATAGGCTCCATCCACGCTATCGCTCGATCCTCAATGGAAGAGCTCATCAAGCGCACCGGCGCTGGCCCAGTTGTCTGCCAGAGCGTCGTCGATTTCTTTTCTCAGCCACACAACCAGACCCTCATCGCCGAGCTCACAACTCTTGGTCTCAACACCGAGTCAACCCATACCGCTGGTACCCTCCCCCTCGCCGGTCAGGAATTCGTCCTCACCGGGAGACTTGCCACGCACACACGCGCTGAGGCTGAAGAAAAACTGAGGAAGCTAGGTGCCCGCATTGGCAGCACCGTCACCAAGAAAACAACCTACATTGTTGTCGGCGAGGAACCAGGAAGTAAGCTCGCCCGCGCCGCCAAACTCGGCATCCCTCAACTCAATGAACAGCAGCTAGACGACCTCCTCAATAAAGAGCACGAGATAAGGATCGCCTGATGTATCGTATCTTGCTCCTCGTTCTCGATGGCGTCGGTGTCGGCGCACTTCCCGATGCCGCCGGCTACGGCGACTCCGGCAGCAATTCCCTAGCAAACACCGCCGCTGCCGTCGGCGGCCTCTCCCTCCCAACTCTTGCGTCCCTCGGCCTGGGCAACATCACCACAATCCAAGGCGTCCCTCCCCGCAACCAGACCCAAGGATGCTGGGGAAGAATGGCAGAGCTATCCCATGGTAAGGATTCTATTGCTGGCCACTGGGAGATCGCCGGCATCTATTCAGCCCATCCCCAACCAACATATCCGCACGGCTTCCCCGCAGAAGTCATCGCTGCCTTCACCACCGCCATCGGCGTTGGCGGCATCCTGGGCAACCGCCCCGCATCCGGTACCGTCATTATCGAAGAGCTCGGCCCTCTCCATCTCACCACGGGCTGGCCAATCGTCTACACGTCAGCCGATTCCGTCTTCCAGATAGCTGCTCACGAAGACATCGTCCCCCTCGCCACTCTCTACCAGTGGTGCACAACCGCCCGCAAAATCCTCCAAGGGCCCCATGCCGTTGGCAGAGTTATCGCCCGCCCATTCTCCGGCAATCCCGGTTCCTTCCTTCGCACCCCTCATCGTCACGATTGGGCCCTCTCCCCACCGCATCCCAACCTCCTCGATCGCGTCCTCGAAGCCGGACACGAAGTCGTCGCCGTCGGCAAAATCAACGACCTCTTCAATGGCGAGTCGATAACCCGGGCTCTCCCCGCTCACACCAATGCCGAAGCCCTCCGAGCAGCTCGAGAAGTCTTTCCAACCGTCGCTTCCGGTCTCATCTTCGTCAACTGCATCGAGTTCGACCAAATATACGGCCACCGCAATGACCCCCAAGGCTATGCTCAAGCACTGGAAGCCGTCGACGCAGTTCTCCCTGTGATCCTCGCCACGCTCCGCGCTACCGATATCCTTATGATCGTCGGCGATCACGGCGTTGATCCAACGACACCAAGCACTGATCACTCCCGAGAATATGTCCCATTACTCGTCACCGGCCCATGTATCCGCCACAGTCATTCTCTCGGCACCCGCTCCACCTTCGCCGACGCCGGCCAAACTATTGCTTCCCTGTTGAATACCCTTCCTCTGGCATGTGGCGCCAGCTTCGCCTCCGAACTCTCCCCCTAGTACAGAACCTCCTCAACCGCAAACACCAGAAGTACGCAGAAAGGAAAGAGATTCTGTGGGCACAGGTATCCTCGCCCTAGGACTCATCATCACCGCGATGGCCGGCTTCCGCCTAATGCTCCTCGTAGTCGACCTCATCACAGGACATCGTCCTCATATCCAGTTCCAGTTTGCAGATGTCATGCTCATCGGACTCACCGTCTTAGGTATCTTCCTACTCATCTTCGGTCTCTACCTCGTCAAAACCACCGCAAGGGTTCCTTGACCTGCTAGCGCGGCGGTCCACTCGCTCCACCGCGTTCGCATCGATACAACCCTAGCCCTGCTGTCCAGGTGGACACGGATGGCTCGGCATACACGAATTATAGTAGCCTACCTCTTCTTCAAGGATCGTCGATTGAACATTGAATGCCCGCCACTGCCTATCACCGGGTGGGAAAAGGCCATACACCGCTTGTCCGATCACGTACGGCGTAGCTTTGAGCTGGCGCGTCAGCCAGACCAGGTCATTGAACATCTGCTCGTCGCTGACGTGCCCTCGCCACCCCTGGTAAAGACCGGTTTCTGTAAGAATGAAAGGAGGTGGATGAATACCAGCCTGCGCTAACGCGGCATACACCTGTCGATAGTACAGCATCGCTGCCTGACCTGGACCATCTTGCATACTATTATCCCCTGGAGGGGTATATTCATGCATGCCAAAATACTGGCTGGCCATGATCGCACCTCGAAAATACCGGACATAATTTTCCGGCGTCACCGCTTGCGTGCCATCATTCCCCGCCACCGCCGCGATGCCGTAGCGCCCGTGTAATTCCTCCGCAAAAGCGACCTGAAATGTATTCCAAGCGGCATAGTTATTCTGCGTCGGGCTCGTATAACTGGAAACCTCATTGTAGCTCATCCAGGCATTCACCACACCCTTGAGTGGAATCGCAAGCTGAGCTACATAATCTGCAAATGCCCGCCCTTGATTCGCCGGATCATTCAATGGCTGATTCGCCACAAAACGCCGGCCAACAATGAAAGCCTTCGGAAACTGCGCGCGTACCGCTCGCGCAAAATCTACCGTCGGATCCATCAAGACGATGACCGAAGGCCGCCAGACTTTCATATCTGTCAAGAAGCTTCCTCCGCTGCCATACACTCCTAAGCCAAGCTTGGTAACTCGCAGCGGCCCTCGTGTCGGTGTTGGTGTCGGTGCCGGCGTGCTTGTCGGCGTAGGGCTCGGTACCGGAGTAATCGTCGGCGTCAGAGTTGGTGTTGGTGTTGGTGTTGGTGTAGGTGTTGGTGTTGGTGTTGGTGTAGGTGTAGGTGTATTCGTCACCGTAGGCGTCGGCGTTGCAGTTGCAGGCGGAACCGGCGTCGCAGTCTCAGTCGCTGTGGACGTCGCCGTAGTGGTAGGCGAAGCGCCGGGTGTGGCAACAACGACGAGCCTATGTTCAAGAGCGCCACGGCTGATTCCTACAGCCACACCAATCACCAAGAGCAGGGCCCCCACGATGAATCCGATGAGCAAGCGGGTTTTCGGATAGTGTGGGGGCGAGCGATCCAGGGTTTACCTCCGAGTTTCAGCAATATCATCCACTGGCACCACTACACCCATATCACGGAAGGGTGAATGTGCCAACTTTCACGGTGTTCGCAGGACCACTGTCAATAGCGCTAGTCCGCACAGGAAGCCGGTCCTTGGGTCTGCCACGTGGGTATACCCCAACAATCACCGTATAAGTGCCAGGCGCCAGATGATCGGGAAGGGGAATCGCCACCACATCCCGTACCACCTCGTGGTCCAGCCAGATATCCGTTGGATAAAGACCGTCATGCGGCTCAGCATCAGGCGCCTGCGCCGCGAGCTGCCCTCGAGCGTTCAGGAGCTGTACCGTTACCACGTAACGGGGAAGGTGCGATGCTTCGCTCTCCCATGTAAGCCCTACCCGAATATGGTGCTGCGCCACCACTGGTTGAGCAACAGCTCGCAAGAGATCGAAATGACCATCAAAAACAGCTATCGCTGCCGCCCGGCTCGTCAGCGGGGCGCCTCCAATCCGGAAGCGCCCCAGTAACGGCGTTACCGGCCGGCCAGCAGAATTCGTAGCTGCTAATGGCAAGCTCGTCCGGTGAGCCGGCTGTGTACTCGTCGGTGTCAGCTCTTGATACACTACTCCCACCGCAATATGCCCCAGTATAGGGCCGTGAGCATCCGTAGACACGGGCACACTGTAGCTATCGGCATATGTTTGCCCGACCTGCCACAACGGCGTCCCTAAATTGCCGTGCCCCGGAAAACCATTTGATTCACCAAGATCGTGTCCCGCCGCATCAACCACATGCACCCCCACAGTATATGCTCGATGCATCGGCCGGACTGCCTGCCAGTACAACGTCACGTGTAGCACCCCGCCAGGAGCGACCGAGCGCTCCCGAATGTCGAACCCCACAAGATGCATCGCCCCACCATAGACCACATCGACAGGGTGAGGAAGATGCGCCGCCGCTTCCGCAGACAAAGGCCGCGGCGCAGCATACGCCGGAATGATCTTCGCCGGAATCAGCCAGATTGCCAGCCCCAGCAAGCCAGCTCCTGCAAGCAAACTGACCCATTGCCAGCGTTTGATGAGCATCGCCAAGCCGAGCCCCATGAGCAAGCTCGTCGTTGCTAGCGCTCCGAAAAGATAACGCCCTGGCACCAGTGTCGGCGCCTCATAGAAAATGGCCCGGTACAAAGGTTCAGGAATCATGGCTGCCGAGAAGAAAGCCAGCATCCCTACCGCGCCAAGCTCGGAAGGATACGCGCTTTCCCCCTGCGCTCCTACCGCAATCAGTCCTCGTTGCTGGATCCCCTCTCGCCGCCGCGCCAGTAAGTCGTTGACAACGTATCGGACAAGCCCGAATAGCGTAAGGAGAGATAGGACAAATAGCCCCCAATAAACTTGGCGAGGCGCTGCTATAGTCCCCCACCCCACGAGAACCCAATAACTCTGAAAAGTGTACGTGATAAGACGTACTGCAAAGCTCTCATGTAAGCTGTAAGCCACCTCCTTGGTCTGTAGACCAAGAGAATTGATGATCGCGCTGGTCTGCGTACGATCGGTGATCCAATGGCCGTAAAGCAAGAAGTTGCGTAGATACCACCATCCGGCGACAAGAAATACCACAAAGGCGAAAGCGAACGCCAACCGCAGAATACGTTGCCGGTTTCGATTCTTCCACCAAATGAGCCCGAAAATACAGCAAGCGTAAGGCAGCAAAATGAGAGCGGAATTCTTTGTGAGCAATGAGGCGCCTGTCACTATACCAAAAAGGACTGACCATCGCAATCGTGGCTCTGAAATGAGACGCAAAGAACAAAGAAAAGTAAGTCCAAATGTCACAGGGACAAGCGCATCATTAGTAACAGCATCGGTAACCCCTAGTGACGTGGGGAGGAAAGCGGCATATGCTGCCCCAGCTAGAGGCACAATAGAAGAACGCGGGAAACACCAGCGTCCAATGACATAGGTAAGCCAAACGGCAATGACCCCAAGGAGAACCGACCAAAAACGTGCGATATGCAGCAGCAGTAAGCCATCATGCCACGGCCAAGCTTCGACCGCAGGAATATGGACCGCCGCATTGATGCCGTGTTCCCCGTTGCCGCTCAAGAAAAACGGATTCATCGGGGGTTGATATTCACCTGTAATTCCGAAGACATACCCGATGATGCCCGGCACAATGTAATATAGCGGCGGTTGGTGCCCTTCACCGAAGTATGGCGTCAGCTCCCCTCCCGGCGGCGGCAGAGCCAGATGCGCGGCGATATACGCCACATAGGTACTGTGTCCCGTCTCATCGTGCGACTCGAGTGGCGGCTGCGCCAAACTGTAAACCGTCCCCAGAACAAGCCGGCTCACCAGGATAACACCCAGTAATCCAAAACGCGCCCAACGCGGCCAGATCGTCGACACCACCATGCTCACTGTGAACGGTTGTAGACTGTCAGAATGCGAGATTCCGTCGTGCCCTCGATTGACGCTACAAGGTCAATATAGTCACGTATCGTCGAATTCTCCAGCTTGCGCTTCAACAGCTCATCGACCTGGAATATCCCTGCCGAATTATTCATGTGGATACTCACACGAATAGGCCGCGCCGTCCCTTTCGTAATCTCTACCCGATCTACCGCTGCCGCTGATACAGAATGAATATCCACCTTGCCCGCTTGAAACGGGATCCGCGAACGCCCCTTCGACATGTCAAGCGCGTCCGCAACCTTCACACACCCGGCCTCGATCGTCAGACACGTCTCTTCCCATTCGTGCGCCGCAACGGCGTGCAGCACCTCACTCACAACAATCGTCCGTTCTGGTTCCTCATACAACGGAGCGAGCAATTCCCGCGCCTTCGGCGCCGCCAACATGAGGCTGTAACGATCGTGAAGATGACGGTGTACCGAAATACCGATATCGTGCAGGGCGCTTGCCAGAACGACTATGACCTCAGCATCTGTGCGATGGAGCCCATGATCCTTGACTACACTGGCTTCGATATTCGCATCGAAAAGTAAGCGCAGCAGCCGTAGCGCAATATTCGCCACGATTCGCACGTGCACTGGGCCATGATCGGTGACGTGCGATCGGTCAATAGCGTTGACATTCGCACACCGCCACAGTTGATGAAGCTCAGCATCGTGGCGAATACGGTCTAACAGCGCTTCGAGCCGCATATTATGGCGGACAGGCACGTGGAATCCACTCAGCAGCGGTCCTTCTGCATGACGAATCGCAGGACCGCTAATACCAAGATTCTGTTCCAAGGCTTCTCCAACAGTCAGCGTGTTTACTTCTTCACCACCTTTGACACGCTGCTGAATCAGTCCCGCATCCTCAGGGAGGTGTTCATCGCTAAATCGTGACATAATGTGTTCAAATTCTGTTCACTCATATACGACCCAAAAGCGTTCTTCCCCGTCAGAATAGCACGCTTTCCGTCCCTAGAATCCAAGCATCGGTGATAGCATCCTTAATAAAGAGCCCAGGGGAGCACCGATGAATCGAATGGCCAGACTCCAATCCCTTCTTCACAAGACAAACGAATACGATGCCCTTCTCGTATCAGCAAGGACCAATATTCGCTACCTGTGCGGCTTCACGGGTTCTTCAAGCCAGTCGTCCTGAAAACAAGTGCCTACCTCGCTGTCGATCCTCGCTACCACGAGCGTGCCCAAACCGAAGCTCGAGATTGCCAGATATTCCCTGTGCCTCCACAAACCGCCATCACCCCCGCCATCCTCCGCCTCGCTGCTGACCTGGGACTACGCACCCTCGCCTTCGAAGCCCACCATATAACCGTAGCTGCCGCCGAAGAAATGCGAGCGTCCGCTGAGCCGCTCGGTCTTACCCTCATCCCCACCACGAACGTCATCGAACAGCAACGAACAGTGAAAGATGCCGGAGAGCTCGCCCTCCTAGAGCGCGCCTCCCTCCTCACCGATCAAGCAATGCAATACGCCATCAGTTACCTGCGCCTTAATATCACCGAGCAAGAGCTTGCTTGGGAGATCGAATCATTTATCCGCACCCATGGCGGTGAAGGTGTCTCTTTTCCTCCAATCGTAGCTTTCGGTGAGAACGGCGCACGACCACATCCCACCCCCACCATCCAGCGGTTAAAAAACCAAGAGGCCATTCTGATCGACATCGGCGCAACAGTCGACGGCTATTGTGGCGACCTCACGCGCACCTACTGGCTCGGCAACCCGCCACCTCAATTCCGCCAGTACCATCACGCTGTGCTCGAAACGCTCTCCATCCTCGAACAGGAGATTCACAGCGGTCTCACCGGTGCCCAGATCGATGCGCGTGCACACGAGATCCTCGGTCAGTACGGCCTCGAACAATTCCTGACACACTCAGCAGGACATGCCATAGGTCTGGAAGTCCACGAACACCCCCATCTCTCCCAGCGCGATCAAGCGCCAATCCTTCCCGGCACTGTCATTACCCTGGAACCCGCTGTCTATCTTCCTCGCTGGGGAGGCATCCGCATCGAAGACACCGTCGTCATGACAGAAGGTGGCTGCCGCGTCCTCAACCATGCACCAAAGTCTCTTACCATCGGAGCCGCCTAAACACCTAAAACTCTCCCCTTCAAAACATCAAAAAAAGGGGAATTAAGGTATCTTTCGCAATGGATATATCACCTTGAAGCTTGTGTGGAGTAGAAATTGTGATTGGAACCGGAGACCTCAAAAAAGGTATTGCCATCGAGCTCGACGGCAACCTCTACCGCATTGAAGATTTTCAGCACGTCAAAATGGGTCGTGGTAGTGCGTATGTCAAATTGAAACTACGCAATATCCGGAAAGGCGATATCACCGAGCGCACATTCCAGGCTGGCGATCGTTTGATACGAGCCACTCTCGACAAAAGCGAAGTCCAGTTCCTCTACGAAGATGGCGATACCTATTACTTCATGAATACGGAAACCTACGAGCAGGTTGCTATTAACCGTGACCGCCTCAGTGAGGTGCCAAACTTCCTCAAAGAAAATATGGCTGTCTCCTTATTGAGCTATGGCGATGAACCGATCTCCATCGAGCTCCCTCCATCAATTGACCTGGAGGTAACCTACACCGAGCCGGGTATCAAAGGTGATACCGCTACCGGCGCCACGAAGCCCGCCACGTTGGAAACTGGTTTCGTCGTACAAGTGCCACTATTCGTGAACACCGGTGATCGCATCCGTGTCGATACACGCTATGGCACGTACATTGAACGTGCCAGCTAAGGATAGAGAAACGCATGGCCAATGGCGATACCCTTCCCGACCTCGTAGCATCCATCCTTCCTCAGCTCATCAAGCAGTTCGATACTTCGACGCTCAGCGAGCTCGATCTTCGCTTAGGCGAGCTGCGCATCACTCTGCGTCGTGCGCTGCGCAACGACGGCGCTCCCCTTCCTCCGCCACCTCCGCTCGTTCAACAGTCCGGCGCAGAAGAGGCCGCGCCAGTCTCTGAAGGTCATACCATCACCGCCCAGATGGTCGGCACCTTCTATATATCCCCTGGCCCTGGCAAGCCCTCTTTCGTCCAAGAAGGCGACTATGTCGAAGCAGGACAAGTAGTAGGGATCATCGAAGCTATGAAAGTCATGAACGAGATAGAAACCGAAGTAGCGGGACGCGTATCCCACGTCCTCGTCAAAAATCAGACGCCAGTAGAATACGGCCAGCCGCTCATGATCATCATCCCGGAGTAGGTAGGTGCAATCTCCCCTCTCCGTCTCCGAATTGACTCACCTCATCCAAAATACCCTCCACCAAGAACCCGCCTTGGAAAATGTCTGGGTAACCGGTGAAGCCTCGAATATCTCCACTTCCGCCCGAGGCCACCTCTACTTCGTCTTGAAAGACCGAGAAGCCCAGTTGCGCTGTGTCCGCTTCGGTTATGGGGCACGCGGCAAGAGCTTCGTCCCCAACGAAGGGGATCAAATCTTATGCAACGGTGAGATTCGTGTCTATCCCCTAAATGGAGTCTATCAGCTCTACGTCTCCTTGATCGAACCTATAGGCCTAGGCCTCATGTTCCAGCAGCTCGAAGAGCTCCGCCGGCGCCTCGAGATGGAAGGGCTCTTTGCTGAGGAGAAAAAACGCTCGTTGCCCCTCTATGCCCAACGCATCGGTGTCGTTACATCCCCCACCGGCGCCGTCATCCACGATATCATCTCCATCCTACAGCGCCGTTGGCCAATCGCCGAGCTCATCCTCTCACCCTGTCAAGTTCAAGGCGTCGACGCTGCGGATAGCGTCCGCCACGCGCTGGATTTGCTACGCCACTTCTTTCCACTCGATGCCGTCATCATCGCCCGAGGCGGGGGCTCCCTCGAAGACCTATGGCCCTTCAACGACGAGCAGCTCGTTCGCGCCGTCAGGGCTTTTCCCGTCCCAATCGTCTCCGCTATCGGACACCAAACAGACTTCACCCTCGTAGACTTTGCCGCCGACCTCCGTGTTCCCACCCCTACAGCCGCAGCCGAGAGCGTCTCTCCAGACCGTAGCGAAGAAGATGAGCGGCTCTCGGTGATCCTCAACACGCTCCAACTAACACTCCGATCATACTTCCTCCGATGTCAGAGCGCAGTAGATACTCTAGAACGGCAGCTAAAGTATTTTTCGCCCCAACAAGCGATCCAACGAGCAGAACAGCGTCTCGACGAACTCGAAAGTATGGAAGAGCGCTTCATATCCTCATGGCTACGCTACGAACAAGAACGCCTGCACCAAATAGCCGCCCGGCTGACCGTACTCTCACCACAACGGACACTCGAACGCGGCTATGCCATCGTGCAGCACGCTGCTACCAAACGCATCGTGATTGATGCCGCAGATGTCACTCCAGGAGATCTGCTCGACGTCAATGTCGCTCAGGGCACATTCGCCGCCCAAGTCATTACCCCGGAGAACCACGAACATCAAGAGGAGGATCAACACCAGGATCGGAGTGTTAG
>JAMDCW010000121.1:0-2112 GCA_023489405.1 Chloroflexota bacterium | reverse complement strand
GCTGATGGAATTGATCTTCGGAACAGCTCAGCTATGAACAGGCTATCCAACGCCTGGAAGAAACACTGCGCGAATTGGAAACCCCCGGCCTACCTCTAGAACGCGCCCTGCAGCTCTACGAGTCCGGCAAAATGCTCGCTCACTACTGCCGGCAGAAGCTCAGCCAGGCAGAGTTGCGCATCCAGCAAATCCACGATCGCAATGGCGCCGCTCCAATTCTCATCCCCTTCACCACGCTCGAAGGGACTGCCGATCAGTAAATAAGCCGTTGCACACCGATTACGCGGAGGAGTCGCGATGAAGATCACCCATCTACGTGTGCATCCTCACCGGCGTGGGAAAATCATCATCCAGTTAGATACTGGCCAGCAGCTAGTCGTCTCCGAGTCCACCATCGTCAGTACCGGGATAACGAGCGATCAAGAGCTTTCCGAAGATCAATTCCATCAGCTACAAAAAACCGCCGCCCATGAGCATGCCCTTGACCGCGCGCTCCAGTACCTCGCTGCTAGACCACGAAGCGAACGAGAGATACGCCAGCATCTACGTTCAGCCAGCGTACCAGAAGCAGAACAAGAGCAAACATTAGCAAAACTACGCGAGCAGGGTCTCGTCGATGACTCCGCCTTTGCCCAATTCTGGAGAGAGAGCCGTGATAGCACGAGCCCTCGGGGGGCGCAACTCCTCAGACATGAACTGCGCCTTAAAGGTTTGACCAACGACACTATCGCCAGCGTCTTGCCGACAGCAGAGGAAGAGCATCGGTTAGCTGGTCATCTCCTTGAGCGTTCCCTCAGCCGCTTCCACGGACATACTTGGCGCGATTTCCAAGCGCAATTCTTCCCCTACCTCCAGCGCCGGGGATTCTCCAGCGACACGATCTCCCATGTCTTGCGAACGACCTGGCAAGAGCTCCATGAAAAGCCCGAACACTCCGATTACTGAGGTCGATACCTCCCAGATAGAACCGATCTCAGAGACAGACTCGAAGATCACAAAAAGGAGAAACTCCCGGTGGACAAAAGACAGCGAGACGATAGCCACATTTTCGCGATCACCCTAGCCGGCTACATCTTGCTCTTGCCAGTCATCTACTTCGTAGCACGCAGCGCTGGGCGTCAAAGCTGGGTTCCACTGCTCGGCGTTATACCGCTCATTCCCGGTGGCCTTGCCCTCTTCGCCGCCGTACGCTTCACCAGAGTGCTGAATCCACAGCAACGTGCCATACTCTTAGAAGGCCTCATTTTCGGCTTCGGTGCCAGCGGACTCGTCGGTCTGGTTATCGGCTTCTTGCAAAACGCCGGCCTCCCTTCCCTCTCCTGGATCTGGGTCCTGCCTGTTCTCGCCATCTTCTGGCTCATAGGGTTGTTCCTCGCGAGTCGTAGCGTTTTCTGACGCTAGCGTCTCCATTGTAGTTCCACCCCAGTTCATGCCGGAGGGAATTGCTTACCCTTCAGGTGGCAAAAAACGAGAGGAAGATGCCCTACCTCCCGCGAAGCTCACAGGCTAGCGGGGAACAGGCAGTGGCGAAGAACAGCCTATGCCGATCCCTTCATACACGAAGCCCGCATCCCGAATACGGAGAGGATCGTACATATTTCGCCCATCAATCAGGATAGCTTGATGCATAACACGCCGCAGCCGTGCCCAATCAAGCTGCTTGAAGACATTCCATTCCGTGACCAGTACCAGCGCATCAGCGTCCACCGCAGCCTGATAAGGATCTGGAGCCACTGCTAATTCCGGAATAAGCCGTTTCGCATGCTCCATACCCGCCGGATCAAAACCAACAACCGTAGCTCCCTCACCGAGCAAAAAACGGACGATATCCAGCGCCGGAGCATCTCGAAGATCGTCCGTATTCGGCTTGAATGTCAAACCATAGAGCGTTATCCGCTTCCCTGCAAGAGAGCCGAGTAGACGGCGCAATTTCTCTCCCACTAACTTGCGCTGGTCACGATTGATGTCGATCACGGCGCGCAAAAGTTGCGGATGAAGCCCCGCCTCATCCGCCATATGCGCCAGCGCGCGCAAGTCTTTCGGAAAACAGGAGCCACCAAACCCCACACCTGCGTCGAGGAACGCCCGGCCCCCCTTCAGTTAGCACATCAC
>JAMDCW010000013.1:11968-12866 GCA_023489405.1 Chloroflexota bacterium | reverse complement strand
ATTAACCCCCTGACACTCAGACGAATGCATTCTTACTGAAGCATGATTCGAACTACGGAGCCTTCCCCGGTACGGTGACGGCAACAGATGGCGAGATCATTGTGAATGACAAGCCAATCAAGATTTTCGCCGAACGCGATCCTGGCAATATTCCCTGGCAGGATGTAGGCGTGGAGATCGTCATCGAGTCGACCGGTTTCTTCACGGATGCGACTAAGGCACGTGCCCACCTTCATGGTGGTGTGAAGAAGGTGCTGATCTCAGCACCGGCGAAAAATGAGGATCTTACCGTTGTGCTGGGGGTTAATCAGGGTATGTATGATCCTGCCAAGCACTACGTCGTTTCGAATGCTTCCTGTACGACGAATGGTCTTGCGCCGGTAGCTAAGGTTCTCTATGACAGCTTTGGGATTGAGAAGGGGTTGCTCACCACCGTCCATTCGTATACAAACTCTCAGCGTTTGCTGGATGTTGCGACCAAAGATCTTCGGGACGCTCGATCGGCTGCTCTGAACATTGTGCCGTCGGCGACGGGGGCGGCACGCGCCCTTGGCTTGGTGATGCCAGAAGTGAAGGGCATTTTCAACGGCATGTCATTCCGCGTCCCAACTTCTACGGTGTCTGTTGTCGACTTCACGGCTGATCTCAAGAAGGATGTGACTGTTGAAGAGGTGAATGATGCGTTCAAGAAAGCGGCGTGCGGGTCGCTCAAGGGCATTTTGGACTATACGGAGGAACCACTAGTTTCGCAGGACCTGAAAGGCACCACCTTTTCTACCGTTGTCAGTGGCCTGGACACCATGGTTATCGGTGGCAATATGGTGAAGGTGATTGCTTGGTACGATAATGAGTGGGGGTATTCCTGCCGGTTAGCGGATCTCACGGCTTTTGTGGCCTC
>JAMDCW010000013.1:8739-11958 GCA_023489405.1 Chloroflexota bacterium | reverse complement strand
GCCTTTGACGACCAATGGGGAGGTGGCGGATGACACCCGTCTCCGCGCTTCCCTACCCACGATCAACCACTTGCTTGAACACGGTGCGGTGGTGGTACTGCTCTCGCACCTTGGGCGCCCAAAAGGGCGGGATCTCAAGCTGTCGCTTGAACCGGTGGCGCGGCGGCTTTCGCAACTTCTGGGACGGCCGATCGTTTTTCTTCCTGACTGTGCTGGTCCAGAAATTCAGGAACGTGTGGCGTCGCTGCGTCCTGGAGATGTGGCGCTGCTGGAGAATGTGCGCTATCACGCTGGAGAAGAGAAGAATGATCCGGCATTTGTCCGTCAGCTTGCACAGCTTGGCGATGTGTATGTGAATGATGCATTTGGGACGGCGCACCGGGCTCATGCATCGACGGAAGGTCTCGCGCATGTGTTGCCGAGTGCGGCGGGATTCCTCTTGCAGCGTGAGGTGGAGGTGCTATCGAGCATTCTGGAAAACCCGGCGCGGCCATTTACCGCGATTATCGGAGGGTCGAAGATCTCCACGAAGATTAGTGTTCTCGAGCATCTTTTACCACGGGTGAACAGGCTTGTGCTAGGAGGCGGTATGGCAAATACCTTCCTGAAGGCTCAAGGCTATGGTGTGGGTGCGTCTCTCGTCGAGGATGACCAGCTTGATGTTGCTCGCAAGACGTTGCAGACGGCTCAGCAGCTACAGGTGCAGGTGATTTTGCCGCAGGATGTTGCTATCGCAGATCGGTTCGATGCTAATGCCAATAAACGGGTGGTGTCGATTGACGCCGTCCCGGAACAGTGGATCATCCTCGATATTGGTCCACAGACCCTTCGGGTAGTGCGCGACACACTCCGGTCTTCAGCGACGGTACTGTGGAATGGTCCGCTCGGCGTCTTCGAAATTCCGGCCTTTGCGGAGGGGACGCTCGCAGTCGCCCGAGAGCTAGCTTCGCTGCCGAACGTCACTTCGGTTGTTGGAGGTGGTGAGTCGGTAGCGGCCATTGAGCAAGCTGGAGTTGCTGACAAGATAACGCACGTATCGACTGGTGGTGGCGCCTCGCTGGAGCTTCTTGAAGGGCGCGTGCTCCCTGGCGTTGCTGCTCTTCGTGTGTGATTGCTAGGGGGAGGAGATTGTGGCAGAACGGGTACCTTTTGTCGCTGGCAACTGGAAGATGAATTTCGGTCCGGCGATGGCCAGCCAGTTCGCTCTGGCGCTAAGACCGCAGCTCGAGGCATTGACCTCTCGAGTGGAGATAGCGCTGTGTCCTCCCTTTATCTCGATTCCTGCTGTTGGGCAGGCTTTGGATGGTAGTTCTATCCGTGTAGGAGCTCAGGATGCATACTATGAAGATAGCGGAGCCTTCACAGGTGAGGTAGCGGCTGCACAACTCGCTGGCTTATGCGACTATGTCATCATCGGTCATTCTGAGCGACGCCAGTATTTTGGTGAGACGGATGTGGAAGTGTTTTTGAAGGCGAAAGCAGTGCTTGCCCATGGTTTGCGCGCTATTGTATGCGTGGGGGAAAGGCTGCCTGAGCGCGACGCGGGGCGTACCGCTGCTGTCATCCGTGGTCAGTTGTGGTCTGGGCTGGGAGGATTAGAGGTCAGTGAGTTTGAACGAGTGGTTGTTGCCTATGAGCCGGTATGGGCGATTGGAACTGGGCGAGCGGCGACACCTGAACAGGCGCAAGAGGTTGCCGGATTGGTCCGAGAGGAATTGCAGCGGATGTTTGGCCCAGTGAGCCGGAAGACGCGTATTCAATATGGAGGAAGTGTTAATCAAGCGAACTGCGCGACGTTTTTCCGTCTTCCAGACATCGATGGCGCGCTTGTGGGAGGAGCAAGCCTCAAGGAGCAGGAGTTTGTGGTGATTGTTCAGTCGTGTGCCCAGGTGGCGGCTGGCGTATAGCAAATCCAGTTCTTGAGGAACTGGGGAGGGGGTGTAAAGGACCTCCGTGTCATCTGGCATCTTTTGAAGCTGCTATTGAACGTTGTCGTGTTATCGGGTATCCGCCGGCTTCCTGAATTGCCTGGAATAGCTGCTGCCCTTTAGGAGTGATGTAGGGAAGCTGCTGATCGTCGAAAGCGACGAGCCCTGAGCGGCGAATGGCACGTAGCGTAGGAGCAGTTGTCTTAAAGTCTTCGCGCAGGCTCTCGCGGAAACGGTGGTAGTGAGCACCTTGGAACGTACCCAAGCCGTAGAGAACCTGCTGGGTCAAGCTACACGGGACGGGGCCTAAAGCCAGCACCTCGGGAGCGTAGTCGAGAAAGGGCTGGAGCGTTACAAGGTATTGCTGCGACTCACCGGAGGCTGCTAGCTGGGTCAAGACGGCTTGCGCCTGAGCGCGCACTTGTTCGAGGCGAGCTCGTTCTCGAGGACTTGGGCGTCGCCAGAACTGCCAGGGCATTGGACTTCCTCAGAGTGTACTAGGAAATTGCGTTATCGGTGTAGTGAGGGAGGTGGCTGGCTGCCATGTATGGACGAGTACTGCCGGTGTGGTAGAGAGCATTTCGAGGATACGCCAGGTTTCCGGGGAAGCGGAGTGCTGGAAGATGGCGCTGGAGGCGTATCCTCGAGGCCAGCATCCGCCTGCTGTGATGATGCAGTTGAAGCGGGCTAGCGGTAGGGCGATGGATGGGCGTATCTCATCCCGCGGCGTTGGGGTAGGGAGGAGAACGGCAAAGGTCTCCTCAATTCTGGGGATGTTGTCGAGATTCAACTGATCGATGAAGTGACTGGTTGGCGCAATGAAGAGTGGCTGTTCACGAACCTCGGTGTATAGCCACTGTGCCTGATTACCGGCGGAGGGGAAATCTGATCTTCGGAGTGAGCGCCCTTGCCGATCGGCACCATAGACTTCATCTTTGGTGCCGTTGCCGAGGAGGAGGGAGAATCCGGTCGTTGTCACCATTATGAGCTCAGCGCGAAAGGCAACATTTCGTGTGAGCGTGTGGAGCAAGCGTTGGATTGGCGGGTGTAGCTGGTGGTGTTGCTGGGATAGCCATTGCCGGGCGTCAGGACTGCCGGCCAAAGCTTCATGGACTATAAGGCCTCCGAGGAGCGCTGCCACCAGCAAAGGGCCCGCTGTAGCGCCGAGAAGAAGGATATCGGGCTTCAAGGTCAGAGCTGTCGTGATTCCTTGTACCAGAGTATCGAGCGCTTCCTCGATCGAAGAAGGGCGCCCGACTTCGCAATGTACGATGGCAATTGTTATGGCAGA
>JAMDCW010000013.1:0-8729 GCA_023489405.1 Chloroflexota bacterium | reverse complement strand
ATAGTTCCTTCGCCACCGTGCTCTCCATTACTTACAATCCCTCTGCCGGTGCATCGGTAGGTTTATCGGGATCGGAATAGGGCAAGCAGTGTTCGAGAGCACGCTCAACAAGTGCTGGCCTTGAAGCCCACCGTAGCTTCCAGAAGTTCATCATCACAGGTTGTGGGCGCCTCTTTCCTTTGGGTGATCTGTCCATTTTGATCAATTCAGCCGCAGTTTGGGGATTGAGGTGGGATGCGTTTTTGAAGATGATAGCGAGGTCTGGCTTTTTTGCGCCAGTTCTCAGCGGCGAGTCAGTGTGGATGAGCTACGATGATCTTAGCTTCCCGATGTTCTCTCTTCCGGCAGAGGGATTGTAAGTAATGGAGAGCACGGTGGCGAAGGAACTATGACGCTCTTGGTGCACGGAGATTGGTAGGATGGTGTCGTCGGTGAAGGAGGGGACTACTGCTCAAGCGGACTTTGCGTAGGATGGCTCGTCGGAGCATTGGGCGCTTTCTGGAGCTCTTATGGATGATCGTCGGTCTGATCGATCGACGTCTGCGTGTACCGCCCGCGCATCGTCCTGGGGAAGATCGTATCGGGCGTATCTTGATCGTACGCTTGGATCTTTTGGGTGACCTGGTGATGTCTCTACCGGCGGTGGATGCCGTACGGCGGCGCTGGCCGGAGGCACGTATCGTGCTGCTCTGCACCCCAGAAGCAGCAGGGATTGCCCAGTTTTACCCGGCCATCGATATGATATATACCTACCGTCCGCTCGAAATCCGCCGTCTTCGCTGGTGGCTGACGCCATCCAGCTTTTGGGCGTTGCTGCGATTAATTCGCACACTGCGAGCAGAGCGCTTTGATCTGGCGTTGAGTCTGTTTGGGGAGTTCGCCTGCCTCTTTGCGTGGGCGAGTGGTGCGCGGCATCGGGTTGGCTATGCGGGAGAAGCCTATCCGGCGCTGTTTACCCTAGCCGTTGAAGGTAGGCGGTATAAGCGCGCTATTGCTGGGAGAGAGGATCACGAGGTGCGCTGGAGTGGGCGGATAGTGGAAGCTGCCGGCGCGGCTGCTGTTGGTACCTTACCACGGCTCGTGATCCCTCCGGAGTTGTTGCGCTGGCGAGATGATCTTCTGTGTGAGGTAGGGATGAGCGGGAAGCGCTATGTTGTACTGAGTCTCGGATCGCACAATGGTTCAGCAAAGCGCTACCGGCCTGCCGGCTGGGCGACGGTGGCACGTCACCTGCAGGAGCGCCACAATGTTGGTATCGTGCTGACCGGTATCCAGGACGACCGGCCGCTGGCTCGTATTTTTCTTGAGCACTTTGGTGGCGATGTAGTTGACCTCATTGGCTGGACATCGCTCCAGCAGCTTGTTGCGCTTGTCGCCGGAGCGGCCTTGGTGTTGACGGGGGATTCTGCTCCGGCTCATCTCGCGGCGGCGGCTGGCACGCCGGTCGTGGTAGTGTTCGGGCCTACATCTCCTAGGACGTATCATCCGTACACGGATCGTGCCTCGGTTGTGCATACCAACCTTCCTTGCAGCCCGTGCTATGACTTGCTGCGAACGGCTGAGTGCCGCCTCGGTTTGGTTGAGCCGCTCTGCATGGCGTTGCTACCGACCGCTGTGCTACTGGAAGAGGCGGAGTACTGGTTGAGCGTTCCTGAGGCGGTGGATTGGAATGATGGTGAGTGTGCTCTACCGCGGGAGCGACTTGTCACTCCTCTCGTCTTCCGCTAGACTCGCGACAGCTATCTTGGTAGAAGGCTGGTGGCGAGATAGGAGGGGCAAGGAGACGGCATGAGTGAAGAGTATGGGGTTGCCGTTATCGGCTATGGACGTGCCGGCGGTGCGCATATTCGCGCCGCACAACAAACCTATGGAGCGCGGCTGGTGGGTCTTGCAGAAGTGTCAGTTGGCCGCCGTGAAGAGGCTGCTAAACAGTTCGACTGCCTGATTGTTGAGGACTACCACGATCTATTGCGGCGTTCCGATGTGCACATTGTGGCCATTGCCCTACCACACTGGCTGCATGAGCGCGTGGCTATCGAAGCTGCGCAAGCAGGAAAGCACCTGCTCATTGAGAAGCCTCTCGCCATGGAACCTGAGGAGTGTGACCGGATCAATGCCGCTGTTGAGGCTGCTGGCACGACCCTGATGGTGGCGCACAGCCAGCATTACAACCCCTTTAATCAGACTGCCCATCAGCTTATCGAGGAAGGGGCGATCGGAGACGTTGTTTTTCAGACTGTGAACTGGTATAAGCCGTTAGGACTTGCTTCCCGGCCTCCCTGGGGGATGGATCGCAGTAAAGGTGGAGGCATGTTGCAGATGAACGGCGCGCACGTGATCGATGTATGCCGCTGGTTTGCAAATTCGCCCATCTTGTCTGTTTCCGGGCATGCCGGCAATGATGTTTTTGGGGATCGTGTCAAGGCGGATGACAGCTTTGCGGGAATCATTCGTTTTAGGAATGGGCGTGTTGCTGCAATTGCTCACGTTGCTTACGAAGAGGGTGTCGAGACCTATGTGCATGATGTCATTGGCACACGCGGTCAGCTACGGGTAGCGTCGTATCCACCAGTGCCTGGACTGTGGATCAATCGCAACGGCGCTTTTGAAGCGGTGTCTCCCCAGGCTTCGGGAAGCAAGGGGATAACGGGGGAACTACAGGATCTTGTTGCGTGTCTTCGAGAGCGCCGGCCGGTACCGATTCCGGGGACATATGGTCGGGAAATTGTCGCAGCGATGTCTGCTCTGGAACGTTCTTCACGAGAGCTGAGGGAAGTGCCGCTCCCATAGCGGGTTTCTTCTAACCTGGGGACTGTCGTTTTGATGCTGGCTGTCTTGCAGATGTGCTGAGTGTTGTCTACAATGATGGAGATCAGCAGTCCGCTTCAAAGGGGGAGAAAGCTATGGGCTTCTTGCGCAAACTCCGTGGTAGTGGTGACAGTACGAGTACGGTGAAGCAACCGAAACGTCCCGAGCCAGAGACGATCGATGCCGTTGAGCTGGCTTGGAAGACGTTGCAAGACCTTGTGGATGAGGTGAATAAGGGAGGACCGAGTGGCTCGCTCGTAGGCATTCCACTGGCCCAGCGGGTCAAACTCCGTGACGAGGTGACGGCAATTGGGGAGCGCCTCGGCACTGATCGTGTCGCTGTGAGAAACCGACATGCAGAATATACGGCGAAGATGATTGGGGGGATCCTTCAGGATCTTGCGGCTTTAGCGGCGAATGATCCGTTTTGCCAGCTTCCTTTCGATCCGAACGATTCCAGCTCACCGACGATAGCGCAGCGCTGTGTCGACTTTGCGAACGAAGTGGCGGCCTTGGAACGCCATGTGGAGCATGAGCGCAAGATCGAACATGACCGGAGGAAATTGGGCTAGGTGCGGTCTCGAACGGCTCGTATTGATCTGAGCTGAGCTAGATCACGCCGTACATTGATCGATGGTTTTTTGCCTGGTGGCTTCAGATGGGGTTTGTTGTTCCGGCAATATTGGAGTGTAGTATTTGCCGTGAGTGAGATTGAGAGGCTCGTTCGTATAGTGTGGTGATTCGAATTGGCACCTGTAGCTGGACGGATCATCATCCGTTCTATCCTTTAGCACTCGAGAAGAGGGAGCGTCGCGGCGAACAGCTAGGTTATTACGCGCAGTTCTTCTCGGTTGTGGAAATCGATTCGACGTACTACCATTTGCAACCGGTGCGCAATTTCAGGCGGTGGGCGTCAGCGTCGCCGGATGATTTCGTTTTCAATGTCAAGGCGTATGGTGAGCTGACGTGGCATCACCGCTCGAGCGATCGCCAGCAGATGTTGCCGCGAGCGGAAACGCATGCACAGTTCCGGGAGTCACTCCAGCCGTTGCGCGAGGCCAATAAACTAGGAGCGGTGATGTTTCAGTTTGCGCCGTGGTTTGTGTGGGGGGAAACACAGCGAGCATACCTCATGCGCTTACGGGAGTTTTACCCGCAAGATCGAATAACTATCGAGTTCCGGCATCGGAGCTGGTATAGCCCTGACGTATGGGTAGAAGTGCAAGAGCTGCTCCGTGAACTGGAGTATAGCTACGTGATCGTTGATGAGCCCCAGATTGGAGAGGCGTGTGCGCCGCCATTTATCAGTGTGACAGCGGAAGATCTCGCGGTTTTCCGCTTCCATGGGCGGAATCGTGCCACGTGGTATCTGAAAGGGAAAGCGTCTCCGGGAGACCGCTTCAACTATTTGTACTCACCGGAGGAGCTTCGCGAGTGGATTACGCCGATCGACCAAGTGGCTCACGATGTTCGTGAAGTGCACGCCCTCTTCAACAACAACCATGCGAATTATGCCGTCGTGAATGCGTTCAATCTGGCTCACCTTCTCAAACTACCCGTTCCGGATCCCCCTCCTGGCGTAGCCGAAGTGATCGGCTATCAGGGTGGAGGGGCACGGCCATCGACATGGGCTAATAGTCCGTTGATTGACTGACGGGGGCGATGGTGCGCGTATTACTCGGGCTCGATCTTGGAACGACTTCGCTGAAGGCCCTAGCTCTCGATGCCGAGCATAAGGCTGCCGTCAGCACCGGTCAACACCCGACGCCGCTGCAGCAGCATGGCGATGGTACGAGCACGTTCGATCCTGAAGCGCTCTGGCATGGTGTTTGCCGGACACTTGATAGCTGTCTGCGTAACTGTGAGGATCCTCATGTTGAGGCCCTTGCTATTGCTTCGATGGGAGAATCGGGGCTTCCTGTCGATACTGATGGAATGCCGCTCTATCCCGCTATTACGTGGTTCGATCGGCGCACACAGTCATATTTGCCGTGGTGGGAAGAACGCGTGGGGCGTGAGCAGCTCTTTCAGATTACCGGCCAGCTACTCCACCATATGTATGGCGCCTTGAAGATCCAGTGGCTTCGCGAGCATGAGCCTCTCGTATGGCAGAAGACTGCTCGCTGGCTCTCCATCCCAGACTACATCATCCACCGTCTGACAGGAGCCTATGTTACTGACTTCTCTATTGCCAGCCGGACGTTGCTATTCGATCAGCGGACTGCCCGGTGGTCGCCCGAGCTGCTGACAGCGCTGGAAGTGAAAGAAACGCTGCTACCGGCGGTTCAGCCTAGTGGCAGTGTCGCTGGCTCTATCACCGGTGAGGCTGCACGGCAGACGGGATTGCCGGTGGGGCTGCCGGTTGTTTTAGGCGGGCACGATCACTTGGTGGGTTGTCTCGCTGTGGGAGCGGCGCGCCCTGGTGTCGTTTTGAACTCCGTGGGAACTGCTGAAGGAGTAATGCTCACTACGCACACCTTCAATCCGAGTCCGGCGCTCATGCACGCTGGATACTCGACGTACCGTCACGTGATTCCGGATTCGTTTGTGGTGGTGGCCGGCCAGCACGGTGCAGGAGGACTCATCAACTGGCTGCTCGACCTACTGTACCCTGATGTGGGATCGAGGCCATATGGGCTTGCCTTTGAGGAGGCGCTGGCGGTTCCGCCTGGTTGCCAGGGGTTGTTGTGTTTGCCGCATTTGCGGGGAAGCCGGCTTCCCGAACATGACCTCCAGTCGCGGGCGGCGTTTGTTGGACTTGTTGATGGGCACGGTCGCGGCCACTTCTTGCGAGCGGCGCTGGAGGCGCTGGGGTTATGGTTGAGGAGCGCTCTGGAGGTTCTTGAACAAGCGTTGGGAGCATCGATACCGGAGCTGATGGTCATTGGCGGTGCGACTCGTTCCCGGCTGTGGATGGAGATCAAGGCGGCTGCGATCCAGAAGCAATTGCGGCTGCCGCAGGTCACAGAGGCTGTAGCACTGGGCGCGGCTCTTCTTGGTGGCATAGGTGTGGGGATGTTTGAGGATGCCGATACCGCTGTACAATCTCTTCACCTGGATGAAACCGTCATCTTTCCTGATCCAACGCTAGCACACGTCTATGATCATCTCTATCCTTTACATCGGGAACTCTATACAGCACTGGCGGAGATCAATCATCGACTCGCTGGTATGAGCGGGGAGCAGTGAGGCCAGATGCGGATCTCCTACCCGGTGATTTCTGAAGACGTCAATGAAGCTTGTATACTGGGGTCAGAAAGAGGTAACGGCGTCTGGGCCGTGTTCTCAGTATGTCTGCTGGAGAAGGGCGAAGTACCGTGGTTCAATCTGCCATTGACCGCTCGAGTGGTTCAACAACTACGACACACAAGTGGGTGTACCTCTTTGAAGAAGGGAATGCATCCATGCGTGACCTATTGGGGGGCAAGGGCGCCGGCTGCGCGGAAATGACGCGAGCGGGTCTGCCGGTGCCACCGGGGTTTACGATTACCACGGAAGCCTGCAATGCCTTCTACGCTTCCGGGCGAAAGTTCCCTGAGGGGATGTGGGAACAGGCGCTAGCGGCGCTGCAGCGTGTTGAAGAGCGTACTGAGAAAAAGTTTGGGAGCTCTGAGAATCCGCTATTGGTATCGGTGCGGTCGGGCGCTAAGTTTTCTATGCCCGGAATGATGGATACCGTCCTGAATCTCGGTTTGAATGATGAGGCTGTCAAGGGATTTGCCAAGCTTACTGGTGATGAGCGCTTTGCGTATGATTCTTATCGACGTTTCATCCAGATGTTCAGCAAGGTCGTGCTCCAGATCGATATCGATCTCTTTGAGCATGCGCTTGCCGCGAAGCGTGAGGCTACGGGTGCAAAGACTGATGCCGATCTCACGGCGCCGGCATTGAAAGAGCTCGTTGAAGAGTACAAGGCGATCGTACGGAAAGAGTACGGGAAAGATTTCCCGGCAGTTCCCGATGAGCAGCTACGACTCGCTATCGAGGCGGTTTTTCAGAGCTGGAATAACAAGCGGGCAATCGATTACCGGAATAGTCAAGGCATTCCGCATGATCTGGGTACGGCCGTCAATGTCCAGACGATGGTCTTTGGCAATGCGGGTAATGATTCAGGGACAGGAGTAGCGTTTACCCGTGATCCATCTACGGGCGAGCGGCGTCTCTATGGTGAGTATCTCCTGAATGCGCAGGGGGAAGACGTTGTTGCCGGGATTCGTACGCCGAGTGAGATCGAGCGTCTCCAGCAGGAAGCGCCAGAGGTCTATAACGAGTTCGTCAGGATTGCCGGCCAGATGGAACGGCACTATCGGGACGTTCAGGACCTCGAGTTCACTATTGAGCGCGGCAAGCTCTACATGCTGCAGACCCGTTCGGCCAAGCGGACCGCAGCGGCTGCTGTCAAGAGTGCGGTCGATATGGTGCGCGAGGGACTGATTACCAAAGAGGAGGCGATTCAGCGGATCGAGCCTGTTGCTGTCAACCAGCTTTTGCTGCCACGCTTCGATGAGGCAGACAAGCAGAGCGCTTCGCAAGCAGGACGGCTGCTCGCGAAAGGGCTGAATGCTTCTCCGGGGGCGGCTACAGGCATTGCTGTCTTCGATGCTGACGAAGCTGAGCGCCGGGGCAAGAATGGGGAGAGTGTTATCTTGGTCCGGCCGGAGACGAGCCCCGATGATGTGCATGGAATGCTCGTGGCGAAGGGCATTCTCACGCAACGCGGTGGGGCGACGAGCCACGCGGCTGTCGTTGCCCGGCAGCTTGGCTTGCCCTGTGTGGCAGGTTGTGAGGGCATCGGTGTCGACATCGATAACCGCCGTTTTACCACCCGGAATGGCATTGCCATCAAGGAGTTTGAGCCGATCAGCATCGATGGTGGTACGGGCGAGGTCTTCCAGGGGCATATTAAGACGCTGGAACCGAGCCTGAGTGAGGACTTTCGAACGCTCCTGACCTGGTGTGATGAAGTCAAGCGGTTGGGTGTCTGGGCTAATGGCGACTATCCGCGTGATGCGCGACGGGCGCGCGATTTTGGGGCGAAGGGCATTGGTCTCTGCCGGACCGAACATATGTTCATGGAAACCGAGCGCTTACCCATTGTGCAAAAGATGATTCTCGCAGCCAGCGAAGCGACACGCCTCGATGAGCAGATCAAGGCGGCGGTTGAGGCGTTAGCCGCGGCTGAAGGGGCTGAACGCGCCAAGCGTGAGGAGGCACTGCAGAAGTTACAGGAGGCTGCTGCGGCGTCGCAGGCGTATCAAGACTATCACGGGAGTCTGGCGCAGCTCCTCGAGTTTCAGCGTGGTGACTTCATTGGCATCTTCGAGGTGATGGATGGGCTGCCGGTGGTGATTCGCCTTATCGATCCCCCATTGCACGAGTTTTTGCCCTCGTATGAAGAGCTGCTCGTGGAAGTGACGACGATGCGTGTGAAGGGAGAGACGGGGCAGGAGTTTGAAGAAAAGGAGCGCCTGCTACAGGCAGTTGCCAGCATGCGCGAGGCTAACCCGATGCTTGGGCTGCGTGGCGATCGCTTGGGAATCATGTTCCCGGCTATCACCCGCATGCAAGTGCGAGCGATCATTGAAGCGGCCATTGCCTGTCAGAAGCGTGGTATAACGGTGCTGCCGAAGATCATGATTCCGCTCGTGGGGCACTACAACGAGCTGAAGCTGCTCCGTGGTGAGCTGGAAGCCGTTGCCCAGCAGGTGACGAAAGAGCAAGGTGTGTCGATCGACTACAAGTTCGGCACGATGATCGAGGTGCCTCGGGCGGCGTTGACTGCTGGTCAGATAGCGCAGCACGCACAGTTCTTCAGTTTTGGGACGAATGACCTGACCCAGACGACGTTCGGCTATAGTCGTGATGACGCGGAGGGAAAGTTCTTACTGAAGTACATTCAGGATGAGATTCTTCCGCGTAAT
>JAMDCW010000079.1 GCA_023489405.1 Chloroflexota bacterium | reverse complement strand
CCGGCGGGGCAGGGTGACACTGCGGCTAGACGTTGCTTGTTGCTCGTGCTGATGCGCTTCGTCGATGACCAGGTGTTGGAATTCCGGGACGACGCGACTATTGCTGATGAGGTCTGCTAGGAGTAAGGCGTGGTTGACTATGACGAGGTGGGCGGCTTCTGCTCTACGACGCGCATTGAAGAGAAAGCATTGCCCCCGGCGCTTAAAAGCACAGGCGTCATTGACGCAGGTTTCCTGGGTCGCCATTATTTGACTCCAGATTCCCAGCTCTTCGCCGTTGAGCGCTACGTCTGCCACATCGCCGGTTTCGGTGTGCAAGAGCCAGACGAGAATCTTGCCCAAGGCGCGGGCTTCTGGAACGGTGAGGGGGAGTTCCAGGGCTCGCCGCGATCGGAACTCCATCCACCGCAACAGGCAGAGATAGTTCTGCCGCCCTTTGAGGATTTGGACTGTGAGATGGCTTCCTAAGGCACGCTCGAGATCCGGGACATCTTTGGTGAGGATCTGATCTTGAAGGTTGATTGTGTTGGTGGAGATGACGACACGTTCGCCATTGTGAAGAGCCCAGAGGGCGGCAGGGACGAGGTAGGCGAGGGTTTTGCCTGTTCCCGTTCCCGCTTCGGCGATGAGCCATTCACTCTTGTTAAACGCTCCGGCGATATGTTCGCTGAGCGTTCGCTGGTAATCTCGCTCTTCATACCCAGGAAATGTTCTGGCCAATCTACCTTGTGGAGACCATACTTGACCAAGATCTTCGGGGGTGAGAGGCGTGCGAGTGCGCGCAGGTTGCAGCGGTTCGATGTCGTTGGATGATAAGTGAGGTAATTCCCGTCCGATATCACCGTGAGCGCTCGAGGGGCGTAGCACGGGGATGTGCTGCGTGGTGACCCCCCGCTCTACAGCGAGATTGAAGATATGGCGCAGTGGCCACTCATTCGCCTGGATGATGCTAGCAAGGCCGAGGAGGGTCGGAGGAGGTAGACGTTCTAGTCGAGCAAAGAGCGCCCGGAAGACTGTTGCAGTGACCTCGGCATCTTCGAGCGCCCGATGATGGATGGTAATGGGAATTCCGAGGGCTTGGGCCACGGTGCTCAGCGAGTGGCTGGACAGTTCTGGGAGCAGGAGAGCAGCGAGCTCTAATGTATCGATCCAGGGTCCTGGAGCGGTGACCCCGTGATGTTCTAGCCGCTTGCGATCGAAGGCAATGGAGTGGCCTACGATTGCGCCGCCTTGGAGCAGGGTGGCAACTGCAGACTGTACTTCTGAGAAGTGTGGCGCGTTACGTAGATCTTCCTCTCGAATACCTGTGAGCCGGTGAATGCGGTGAGGGATGATCCCCCCTGGGTGTACCGGTGAGCTGTAGGTCTCCCACACGTCGCTATCGAGGGAAAAACGGACGATCCCTATTTCGATGATTTCTCCTGCTTCGGTGCCGGGAGCAGTCGCTTCGATGTCCAGAGCGATGAAAATGGGCTGCCGGGCATTCATGCGTACGACAGGAGTCCTTTGAGCAAGGGAGCCATATGCTGAGCAGCTCGTGCCCGGTGGGACCAGGCATTTTTTTCGGTGGGCGAGAGCTCACCGAATGTCGCTCCTAAACTTGGAATGAGAAAGATCGGATCGTATCCGAAGCCATGGCCGCCTCGGGGTTCCGAGGTGATGAGACCATGGATCTCACCGGAAGTCAGGGCATAGTGTCCTGCTGGCAGAACTAGGGCCATCGCGCAGACAAAGCGGGCTGAGCGGTCTTCGGCAGTGCCCAGGCGTTTCAATAGGAGCTGATTACGCTCTGCGTCGCTGGTGTCACCAGCCCAGCGGTGAGAATGTACACCTGGTTCGCCGCCGAGGGCGGCTACTTCTAGGCCACTATCGTCAGCGAGGGCTGGCAGACCTGTGTGCTCTACTGCGAAACGTGCTTTCGAGAGGGCGTTCTCTGCGAAAGTTTGGGCGTTTTCTATGGGTTCTACCTCCACCTCGAATGTTGCATAGTTGTACCACGCTATGTTCAGGGAAAATCCGTCGAAGAGACGGCATATTTCCTCTGCTTTGTGTGCGTTATGGGAAGCGATAACTACTTTCACGAGCTAGTCATCCATTCCGCTGTGCCCCGCAATTGTGCGCTCAGACGTTGGGTTAAGCTGCGGATCTTGCAGAACCTTCTGGATCGCCGCCTCGACGACGAGGCGTTCGCCCTCATAGGCGAGAATTTGAGGCGCTTCGAACAAAGGGAACCAGTGAGCTTCCAGGATCTCTTCTTGGGGCCAGCGTAGGCGTTCGTCAGTTGTACGCATGAGGAAGAAGTGAACTGTTTTGTCGATGAGCGTGCGTTTAGCCGACATGAAGGAGTACGAAATGACTTTGAGGGTAGAGGTAATCGTTGCTGAGACACCCGTCTCCTCATAGACCTCTCGGAGGGCTGTCTGAGCTACTGTTTCGCCAGCTTCGACCGTGCCTTTGGGTAAACACCAGATACGCCGGTGGATAGGAGAAATGAGGATGACAGCGTAATCTCCCAGATCGCCGTTGAGCACGACACCACCGGCAGAGACCGCACGATGGACTTTGCGAGGAGTTGCTGAAACGAAGGACACGAAGATGGTACTCCTTTTTGTGGAGTATACCGAGCGAACGTAGGCTCATTGCTAGGGATTCGCATTATGTGATGAACTCGTACGCCAGGGGAGCGAAGCCCGGCAAAGCTCGGTTAGCTGGGTAGAAAAGTAGGCGAGCAGAGCGGACGTATCGTGAAACAGTTGATCGAGTCCTTCGTCTATAGCAGCGCGTATCCTTGTATCTATATCGGCAGGCATTTCGTCAACGCCTCGTCGTCGAGGCGGCTTGTCGGGTTGGAGCAGAACATCTACAATGAGGTCGCGCCAGGCGACGATGCCCGGTGAGAATCGTGTCGCCGTTGCGACATTACAATAGACCCCTAAGAGTTTACAGTCAGCACTCACCCAGACGTAGGCGTTGTACGGACGGGAGGGCCAAAAATAGCCGAAGGATACGCTTCCAGGAGGAATCTCGAGGTAGGGAAAGTGGAGAGCTGCTTGTGGAATATAGAGGACGACGAGCTCATCGGTATTCCATCGTATACAACGATTCTCATAGTCGGTGCTTGTACCGTCCAGCCGTTCTTTATGCTCGACGACTTTGTCACCCCAGTGGAAAGGTTTCACTGTGAGCGGACTCCTTCTCGTGTTCCATTCCGTCTGCCTTAAAGTCAGCTTTACCAGTTTTAGGCTATTACGCTTCGTTCCGTACGAATCATGATGGTTATACTCCGCGATAGGGAGGGAATGTGGCACGCATTGCATGCATCAACCTAGGCAGCACAGCGATCAGTGCGGCTGTGATTCAGGCATCGCGTGGCCAACTGCCACTGCCTCTAGGGTATGGCTGGGTGCCTGCAGTGGGCATTGCAGATGGGCAGATCGCAGATCTGGGAGCGGCACGAAGAAGTCTAGCGGCGGCACTTGAGGCGGCTGAGCGAGCTAGTGGTGGGCATGTGGGGAAGGCCATCGTTGGCATCAACATTCAGGCCGTCCGTTGCGCTACGCATCATGGACAGTTGACGCTAGGGCGCGATCCGCAGGTTGTCACGAAACGCCATGCGACACAAGCGGTTCGGCATGCCCTCATGCGAGACGTGCGTGTTGCGGATCTTCTTCACGTCATTCCTGGCCGGTACTTGGTCGATACCCGCCTTGCTGCGCGGAATCCGCTGAGCATGCCCGCCACGCGTCTCGACGTTGATGTCGTTACCATTAGCGCTCCTCGCAATGAGATGCAAACGTTCGCGCGCTGTGTTCAAGACGAGGGCTTGGACATCAATGAAGTTGTCTACACACCACTTGCGATAGCAGAGGCAGTCGCCACAGCTAATGAGCGGCAAGCGGGAGTTGTTGTGCTACACATCGGTAGTGTGAGTTCAACTCTTTTCACCTATGTTCAAGGGGCTCTTGAGACAGTGGAACATCTCCCGATCGGTGGCCGGATGATCACGAACGATATCGCGGTTGTTCTGCGGATTTCGCTGGAGCAGGCCGAACAGATGAAACGTGCGGAGGGCAAAGTTGTATGCGAGCCTGGCAGTACGCGATGGCTCACGGTACCACCGATAGATGGCTTTGCGGCGGAGCCGATACCGGAGCAGCTTTTTACGGAGATCATCCGCGCTCGAGTGGAGGAGCTGTTTGATTTTGTTAGTGACCGCCTAGCACAACGCCGTTCGCCAGTAACGTTTCCTGCTGGTATTGTGCTTACAGGAAGTACTGCGCTGCTTGGTGGTCTTGAAATGGCTGCTCGTGAACGGTTCCGTATTCCAGCGCGTGTTGTGCTGCCAAAGCTTGCCAGAGGGACGTTTAGCCAGAAACAGAGCTGGGCGGCGATTGCCGCGTTGGTGCGATGGGTAGAGAGGAATGAGCCTGACCTTGCTCCGGACCGGTCGTTTTTCCCTGGGTCATTTTTCGATCGTCTTGTCCGGCGGTTCCTGCCGCTAGGGGGGAACTGAATCGTTGGCCGATGAAGAACAAATCGTGACCTCGGTACCTGAAGCGCACATCGTCGTCGCTGGCGTGGGTGGAGGCGGCAATAATACGATCAGCCGGATCTCCCGTGCGGGCGTACAAGGGATCCACCTCGTCGCGATCAACACGGATGCCCAAGCGTTACAGACCTGCCCAGCGGGAGTTACGCGATTGCCGATCGGTGTAGCACTGACGGGCGGTTTGGGGGCGGGAGGCCGTCCTGATATTGGTAAGCAAGCAGCAGAAACCAGCCAGCACGAGATTGCTGAAGTGTTGAGTGGGGCTGATTTGGTTTTTGTCACCGCAGGTATGGGCGGTGGTACTGGAACTGGAGCGGCGCCTGTAGTTGCACGCCTTGCCCAAGAGGCGGGGGCGCTAACGGTTGCTTTCGTCACACGACCTTTTCGCTATGAAGGACCTATTAAAGCGCGCCATGCCCAGGAGGGAATTGAAGCGTTACGGGCAAACGTCGATGCGGTTATCGTCATTCCTAATGACCGCCTTCTGAAGATTGCTGATCCCAAGATGACGCTTGTCGAAGCGTTCCGCAAGGCGGATGACATCCTCCGGCAAGGTATTCAAGGGATTACGGACATCATTACCATCCCGGGACTCATTAATGTGGATTTTGCTGATATACGTGCGATCCTGAGTCAATCCGGTACTGCGCTCATGGCTATTGGGCACGGCACAGGGCCACGCCGTTGTTTCGATGCAGCAGAGCGTGCCGTACGCAGTGAACTTCTCGAGGTTAGTATCCGTGGAGCTCAACGTGCGCTTGTGAATATCTCCGGCGGAAGTGATCTGAGTCTTGCTGAAGTCAGTGAAGCAGCAGAGTACATTCATAGTCAAGTGGCAGCAGATGCTCAAATCATCTTTGGAGCAGTGCTCCAAGACTTACCGGAAGATAATGTTCAGATCACCGTCATTGCTACCTTGCTGCCGGCGGAATCAGTTGAACCTCCGTCTTCCACCTCGGCGCCGGTGAATGTGAGCCCTCGACCGACGCAAGTCCCCTCATGGCTCCAGCCTCGCTAAGGACGGCCTCGATGCCATCGCGCGGCTTCCCGTGAAGGGCTGGGGTTGACTGTGGCCTTTATGTTCTTGTCACGTCTGGAATGGTGAGGAGGGCTGAGCCGGTACAGACAGCGCTGATGAGGAGGCGTAGCCCTTGTTCGCTATCGATGGCACCGGTTTTCGTTGCTAGGTCATAGGCGAATAACTGATCGAGGATAACGCCCATCTGATGGGGATCGAGCTGCTTAGCTTGTTCTTGTAATTTCTTGACTCGGAATGCTGGAATTCCCAGTTTGGTGTGTGCCGCTGCACTGGCAGCAGCTCCTTGGCGATCGCTGGCGGCGATCCATAGGAGCTGGCGGAAGTGGCGTACAAGGAGGGTGAAGAGGAGCTGTGGAGGTTCTCCGCGCTGAAAGAGTCTTTCCAATGCGTTGTTTGCTGCATCCAGGTTGCCATCCGCAACGTAATCGACGAGGGCGAATATATGTTCTTGAGGTGCCGGAACGAGCTGTTCAATGAGATCGCGGGTGATCTTACCGTGAAAATTGAGCATTATGGCTATTTTTTCGAGCTCGGTAGCTCCTTTTGTTAGATCTGCTTCTACGACGTCGCGACCGCGAATCTTGCGTAACACGGTGCACCGGGAAGCCAATAATCCGGCCTCTCGTGCCTGCAAGGTCACGCCGTGTCCTTCTGCCAGCCGCACCAGCTCTTGAGCCAGCGCGGGGAGCCGCAGGAACAGGTTGGACCGTACCGTTGAGCTTCCGCACTACTTCGATGAGGGGATGCTTCTCTTCAAGGATAGTCGTTTCGCGGAAGACGATGCAGAGAAGGGAATTGGAAGTGGCAAGAGAACGTTCGAGGGCCTGGCGTAGCGTTACTTCTCCGGCGACTCGTTCTGCCAATCCGGTAGTAATCACGACGCGCTCGGTAGCGAAGAGGGAAGCGCCGGCAAAGATCGTACTGATACGTTCTAGTGGAAGCTGCTCACTATCGAAGCGCTCAAGCGTGGCGTCGGGAAACTGCTGGCGGAAGGGAGCGATAGCAGCAGTGATGTGCTCGTCGAGCCAGCGGACATCGGACCCCATGAGCAGTAGCAGCATGGGGCAAGTGTAACAGCTTTGCGGAGGCTGGAGGTCATGTCTTGGTGATCATCCACTTAGGATGATTGGCACGGAAGGTGAGACCGTCGTATGATTGTAAGGCGTAATGGTATGCATGTGTGCACTGCTTGACGTCGTATTGCGATGCAGGAGAGCATCATCTATTGAGCACCGTAGGGCAGCAACTGCGTGAGGCGCGTGAGGCGCGTGGAATATCGCTCGAAGAGCTTTCGCGTGAGACTCGTATTCGTCTGGCTTATCTCGAAGCGTTAGAGCGTGATGAGTATGAGCGTTTGCCAGCAATCGTGTATGCCCGAGGATTTTTGCGCACCTGTGCGAGCTATCTCGGTCTCGAGCCTGAGGTGCTTCTCCGACAGTTCGAGATGGATTACCGTCCAATTTCGCCGCAAAGGCCGCAGTCGCCACAAGAGGTACCAGTAACCGTTTGGCATGGGCCGAGTCCACGCGCTATGACAGGAGCGGTGGCAATTGTCCTTATTGTGCTCGTTATCGCCTTCCTATTTCGTCAGTATAGTCTCTTTGTCGCTGAAAGCGCATCCGGTCTTGCCTCAGCAAGCACAACATCGAGTACGCTCTCTTTTACGACGTCAGTTCCTGTAATTCCAACTGTTACTCCCTTACCAACTCAGGTACCTACTTCACTCCCTGTGACGTCACAAACTCATTCAGTGACGACATCAATAACGAGCGGTACAACCGCGGTTAGTGCGACTGCTACGAGGACGCCGACACCATCAGCACCATCGGCACCATTGACGCTCTCCCTCCACTTTTTACGCACTTGCTGGCTGCGGGTCATTGTGGATGGCAAAATGGTTTTCGAGGGAACACTGCAACCCGGCAGCACTCGCACGTGGACGGCCCAGCAGTTTATTACCGTGCGCCTTGGCAATGCTGGAGGTGTCGACGTTGTCTTTAACGGTAAGGATGAAGGAATAGCCGGGCACCCTGGGGAAGTGTTGGATCGAACTTTCCGTTTAGGTTAGGCCACATCTTTCATCGGAGGAGCCGATACATCCTGAAGAAGTTATGTGCGCTCGTAGTCTACAAGCAATATCATGCTTGTTATGATGCTAAGGAGGAATCCATGCCTAGCGAATCTTCATTTGACATCGTATCGCAGTTCGATCGCCAAGAGCTCGTCAACGCCATAGATCAAACACGCCGTGAGCTCAATAACCGGTTCGATTTCAAAGGCAGCCCTTTCAGTATCGCCCTCGAGGGCGATACGATTACCGTGGTGGCTGAAAGTGAACTGCGCTTGGCAGCTATCAAGGATACGTTACAGGGTAAGCTGATACGCCGGCAGCTTTCCTTGAAAATTCTGCGTTGGGGAAAGATTGAAGAAGCTAGCGGCGGGCGCTCGCGTCAAGTGGTGTCGTTAGTGCGAGGGATTCCTGGCGATCTTGCCCGCCAATTGAGCCGCTACATTCGTGAGGGGCATCCAAAGGTCAAGGCCATCATTCAGGGGGATGCTGTACGTGTATCGGGCAAGAATCGTGACGATCTCCAGGCGGTCATTGCTGAGCTGCGGACGCGGGAAGTGGAATTCGATCAGCCACTCCAGTTTATCAACTACCGGTGACTGGTAGCGACAAGGCTGCTGCATTGAGCGTATCGGAAGGCGCTGGCTAAAGGTGCTGTACGAGCGCGAGCGAGTAGTACGCAGCGCCACTCGTTCCATACCCGCAAGCTGCTATACTCCACATGAGAACAGCGGCCAGGTTGAAGGGGATATGGTGCGCTTTTACATTGACACGCGAGGATGCCCGAAAAATACAGTGGATTCAGAAGCCTTGCAAGCGGTGTTGCAGGCAGCCGGGCATGCGCCAGTGAACTCTCCAGCGGCTGCGGATGTATTGATTGTTAATACATGCGGCTTTATCGATGTCGCGAAACAAGAGTCTATCGACCGGTTGTTGGAGCTTGGTCAACAGAAACGACCGGGGCAGCGCCTCATTGCTGCTGGCTGCCTGTCGCAGCGTTATCCCGAGGAAGTCGCTGCGGATATTCCAGAGGTGGATTTCATGACAGGTATCGATGCGTGGCGGACGCTGCCGGCTGCTCTAGAACAGTTGGGTACGACACAAACGGCCCAACTCGATGATGTGTCAGTACCTGCTGTTCCTTCGGGATCTTTACTCCGTTTTCCTGCTACGCTGCCGGTGCTGAATCAGTGGCCAGAGTTGCCGCGGAAGGGCACAGGGCCAACAGCGTACATCAAAATTTCCGAAGGGTGTAACTATGGTTGTACCTTTTGTGCCATTCCCGTTATGAAAGGGCTCTATCGGAGCAAGCCGCTCTCTCGCATTCTTCAAGAAGCGAAGGAGCTGGCGTCGCGGGGTGTCAAGGAAGTTGTCCTCGTTTCGCAGGATTCTACAGCATATGGCTTGGATATGCGGAATGGCACGTCGCTCATTACCCTGTTGTCGGCACTTGCAGAAGAGGTGCCGTCTCTCCTATGGGTGCGTGTCCTCTACTTCCATCCGGATCGTCTCACCCATCAGTTCATCGATCAGATAGCCGCTATTCCAACGTTCTGTCCGTACGTTGACCTACCGCTCCAGCACGTTCATCCTGATATCTTACGCCGTATGCGTCGTGGCCATCTCATCGAGCGCACGGAGGAACATATTGCTCACTTTCGTGAGGTATTGCCCCATGCGGCTATTCGAACCACGTTCATTGTTGGTTTTCCAGGGGAGAGGCGCGCTGAGTTCGAATTCTTGTTGGAATGGACGCAGCGTAGGCGTTTTGACCGTCTTGGTGTTTTTTGCTACTCTCTTGAGGAAGGAACGTCAAGCGCCGAGATGGCGGATCAGGTTCCACTGGTGACCCGAGAACACCGGCGCAAGAAGCTGCTGGCGATCCAAGAAAAGATCTCACTGGAAATCCAGCAAAGGCTCATAGGGACGACGCTCGATGTGCTCATCGAAGGCAGTGATGACCAATCACGTCCACGCTACTCGAAGCACGCGTCCCAGGATGGGTGGAGCGTTGGACGCTCCACGCGAGATGCGCCTGAAGTTGATGGTATAGTGCTTGTGCGTGGTAGACAGCGTATTGGAAGCATTGTACCGGTACGCATTCATGAAGCTACTGCTTATGACCTCATAGGTGAGGTTCTGTGAATCTTCCAAACGCCCTGAGTACGAGCCGAGCCTTTGTCCTGCCGGTCATCTTGCTGATCCTCTATTTTTGGGGGAGTACACGTACGGCGCGGATAGCTGCGGACGCTTTGTTCATCGGGGCCGCACTCACAGATTTTCTGGATGGTTATCTTGCACGAAAGCAGCACCTCGTTTCAGACTTGGGTGTGTTTCTCGATCTCACTGCGGATAAAACACTTGTTGGCGGCATTCTCATCGGCCTTGTAGCGTTTCACGAAGTGGCCGCCTGGATTGCTATCGTTATTGTTGTGCGAGAGTTCATCGTGACCGGTCTGCGGAGCTATGCAGCGGCGTGCGGTTGGGTGATCGCTGCCCGTGCTGGCGGAAAGCTCAAGACTGTTGTGACGCTGCTAGCCCTCGCAGGCCTCATTGCGGGGAATACTCCTGTGCACACTCTTGCTACGGTATTCCTGTGGTTAGCCGCTGTCCTTACGGTACTATCAGGAGCACAGTACTGTTTCGATGCAGCGCCAATGCTCATGAAGCGTTCGGTCGTTATAGAGAAGAAGTGAGGGATAAACGGTTGGACTTTCTTCGCCGAGGTCGTGGGGAACGCTTCAAGCCGCTACCGGACCAAGAGCTGGAAAAGTTACCGGATGATGTCTGGCATAAGTGTCTTGGCTGTCGTGAGCTTCTCTATGATAAAGATCTCGAAGCGAACGTGTGGGTATGTCCGCGCTGTGGTTACCACCATCGTATTACGGTTCATGAGCGGATTGCGATGCTGAGCGATGAAGGGTCGTTTGTTGAAACCAACCATGCACTACGTTCGCTTGATCCCCTAGAGTTCACCATCCGGGATCGATCCTACAAAGATCGGCTTCTTCAAGCGGAAAAGGACGCTGGTGTCTCGGAGGCTGTCGTTACTGGTGTAGCGACGCTTGATGGTGTGCCGATCTCACTTGCGGTGATGGTGATGGAGTATCTTGGTGGAGCTGTTGGCTCGGTAGCTGGCGAGAAGATCACTCGGGCTGTTGAGCGAGCGCATCAAGATGGGCGCGGTCTCGTCATCGTTTCTCAATCTGGCGGCATGCGGATGCACGAAGGGTTGTTTTCCCTGATGCAGATGGCCAAGACGAGTGGAGCACTGGCTCGCCTTCAGCAGGCCAAATTGCCTTTTATTTCCATCATTGCTGATCAAACATATGGTGGCGCTACCGCCAGTTGGGTGGCGCTGGGAGATGTGATCATCGCCGAGCCT
Organism: Chloroflexota bacterium; assembly: GCA_023489405.1. Lineage (GTDB taxonomy): Bacteria > Chloroflexota > UBA4733 > UBA4733 > UBA4733 > JAMDCW01. Next base: position 1,926 of record JAMDCW010000079.1, on the reverse strand, counting down.
GGCGCCCGGGTTGGCTTCAGCGGGCCGCGTGTGCTCCAGGCAATCAAAGTGCGACTTGCTGATGACGTGCAAAAGGCGGAGTTCATGCTGCAGCACGGTATGATTGACCTCATCGTCCCCCGTCCTCAGCTACGTGGTACGGTGATTCAGTTCCTCCACCATTTCAAGGGTCATATGCGATGTGCTGCGCAGGTAGTGCCATCTCAGGCGAACGGCTCCGCGGGCAACCAGCGACGTAAGGACGAGAAATGAACCGGCTCGTTTCCGAGTTGGAGTTTGAAAAGGGACTCAGTGAGATACGCTCAGCTCTTGAGAAGCTGACGAAGGCTGATCCGCGCAAGGTGCCGGATCTCGCCGCACAACGTGCGCGTCTTGAAGCCCAGTACGATCAGCAGCTCGCTGCCATCTACCGGGAGATCATTCCGTGGAATCGCGTACTGATCAGCCGTCATCCGCAACGCCCGCGCTTTCTCGACTTTGCGGCGGTGCTTTTCCCAGACTTCATCGAACTCCATGGTGATCGCCGTTATGGCGATGATGGGGCTATTGTCGGTGGACCGGCGACGTTCCAAGGGCGCTCGGTGATATTGATCGGCGAGCAGAAAGGACGGTCTACGAAGGAAAACATCATGCGCAACTTCGGGATGCCGCATCCCGAAGGGTATCGCAAGGCGGAGCGGCTTATACGCATGGCAGAGCGGTTCGATATGCCGATCGTGACGTTCGTAGATACCAGTGGGGCCAGCGCTCTCGAAGAAGACGAAGCGCGAGGCGTTTCCTGGGCAATTGCCGAGTGCTTACGCACGCAAGCTGAGATCCATGTTCCGATCATCTCTGTGATTATCGGTGAAGGAATGAGCGGAGGAGCGATAGCTATTGCGATGGGCAATCGTGTTTTGATGCTCGAGCATAGTATCTATTCCGTAATTGCTCCTGAAGCTTGTGCAAGCCAGTTGTGGCGCGATGTCGCTGCAGCTCCAGAAGCCGCCACGGCGATGCACGTCACTGCCCAGCAGCTTCTTCGCCTTGGACTCATCGATCGCATCGTTCCCGAGCCTCTAGGAGGAGCGCATCGAGATCCTACGACTGCGGCGCTCTACTTGGAGACGGCCCTTCGTGAGGAGTTTTCGCGAATATCGTTCGAACAGTTTGACTGGGCTCAGCAGCGCTATGAACGCTACCGCCAGTTTGGACAGGTGACTGATACATTATCGACGACACAGAAGGCTCCGACAGGGTGAGCTGGCAGGACGATCCGGTGTATGCACACGGCTTGTGTTCGAAATAGTGGTGGGGTGCATGCGCATCAGCTACGTAGAACTCTAGAGATTCCGAACCTCATGCAATAGCTGATGCTCCGGGAGTGCGGGGAACTCGAGATACTGGCGTAGGATAACTTCATTCGGCATTGATACCCGGGTTCTTGCGCCGAAAAGGATCAAGTACATCGGTACCAATCCAGAGGGTGATCTGCCGTTTCGGACCCGGCACGAAGATCACTTCCTTCTGATTCGTGTCGAACCAGTTGCTATGATGGCGCCACCGTTGCGCTTGCTGGAGCGAGGGGCTGTTCGTTACGCAAGCGTGCCACGATTTCCCGAATCGCGTGCGCTACGTGCTCGACTGCCTGCTCTGTTGTGTGGCGTCCTAACGACAGGCGGAGGGAGCCGATGGCAAGGCGTGCTGGTAGGCCCAGAGCTAAGAGGACGTGGGATGGGTCGAGCGAGGCTGAGGTGCACGCAGAGCCCGTGGAGGCGGCAATTCCCCGCAAATCTAACGCCATAACGATACTCTCACCTTCTACACCTCCGAAGACGAAGCTGGCGTGGTGAGCGAGGCGATCGTGGGGATGGCCTGTGAGCTGCACGCCAGGAATGTTGGAGAGGATGAGGTGGATGAGCCGGTCGCGGAGCTTGGTCAGGCGTT
>JAMDCW010000029.1 GCA_023489405.1 Chloroflexota bacterium | reverse complement strand
CTGCCTTCGTTGCCGTCGAATGAGCGACCGACGTCTTTGCGGCCGTGGTAGACCTAGCAGTGACCGTCGAGGCCAAACTCTTTGCGGCCGTGCTGGCACTGCTGGCGACCGTCGCCGTCGCCCCGCCGCAAGCGGCGAGCAACCCTGCCGCCGAGGCCAGAAGGAGGATGCACTGGAGGGCTTGTCGTCTGGTCGCGGACTGGTGCATGGACGATCTCCTGTTCTTTTTCCTTACCGTGATCCCCTATTACCTGGCCCGTGACAACCGCTGAACCAATGGTACTGACCGTGTCAGCAGGATCTTTCTGAGACAGCGCCCGCCCCATTCGCCGCTACCGCGCCAGGGCAAGATATGGCTCACGCGTGACAGGTGACCCACCAGTATACCGAAGCAATGATAGTGTCCTGTCAAGTAATAGGAATTCTTGGGGTGTGACGCGCAGTCGTGCACACTTAGCTCGTCCGCTTCTTAAGGAGAGGAGGGCGACGGAGCCAACGGGCTCCCGCTGCTGGATGACGTCGGTCGGCATTCTCTCCAAGATCGACTAATTCCTACACGGAAGATTCCTCGCGCTGCTCAAAAAGTGCACTCACCGACTCGTCATGGTGAATCCGGCGAATCGCTTCCGCAAAAAGCGGCGCTACGGAAACCACCTCAATCTTCCCACCGCCCGCGGCCCGCGCAGCCGGCAACGTATCAGTCAGCACGACCCGCAGCAGCGACGATTTCTCCAAGCGCTCCACAGCGTCCCGCGCCAGTACCCCGTGCACCGCTGCCGCCGCCACCGACGCTGCCCCATGTTCAAGAAGAAGCCGGCACGCTTCCACCATCGACCCCCCAAGACCAATCAGGTCATCGAAGAGCACCACATGCTTCCCTCGCGGGTCCCCAATGAGGTGACGCGCTACGACGTGCTCCGCATCGAGCCGCTCTTTATCGATGATGACTAAAGCGGCTCCTAACCTCCGGGCAAACTCGCTCACCCGCTTGACACGCCCGGTATCCGCAGCAGCAACCACTACCGTTCCACCACCCTCCCGCCCAAACTGTCGCGCCAGTAAAGGCAACGCCGTCAACTGATCCGTGGGACAGCGCATAAATCCTTGAATTTGACCCGCGTGGAGATCCATCGTCAACACGCGATCAACCCCTGCCGCCTCCAGGAGATCCGCTACAAGCCGCGCCGTAATCGCAATTCTTCCCTGATCTTTTTGATCCGACTGCCCATAGAAGTAGAAAGGAATGACTGCCGTCACGCGCCGCGCCGACGCTCCTTTCAGAGCGTTAATCAACATGAGCAATTCGATTAGATGATCGTTGACCGGCGGCATCGCGGTTTGCACGACAAACACATCGCAACCACGGACGTTCTCTGCTATGCGCACAAACGTGCAGTCATTGTAGTACTTCGTCCGCTCCACTTTCCCCGGACAGATTTCTAACGCCTGACAGACAGCGGCGGTAAACGCCGTCGCTGAGCTTCCTGCGAAAACCTTCAGTCGATCTTCCACGCAGAATTCACTCCTTCAACAACACTGTTTCACGTGAAACACTCAGCGGCCAGCAACATAAGCAGTCTGTCCCCGAGGCGACGCTACACCCACCAACACTCCTGGTTGTTCCTCCGCGATGCCCGTCACCTGCCCATGCGCCCAATTGCCATTCACCTGCACGACATGCCCTCGCCGCTCCAGCTCTCCTCTGATGTCTGCCCCAATTCGCCCTTCTAACGCCACCACTAGAGGCTGCATCCCTCTCGGATAGAATGAATCCCGGAGGTGCAGCGTGTGGAATGTCGGCGCCTCGACAGCCGCTTGCAGCTCCATATCGAACTCCACGACATTCAAGAAGAACTGCAATGTCCATTGATCCTGCTGGTCCCCGCCCGGAGTGCCAAAAGCTAACCACGGATGCCCTCCTCGCAATGCCAGCGACGGCGTGAGCGTCGTTCGGGGTCGCTTTCCCGGTGCTATGCAATTGGGATGCCCTTCCTCTGCCACCACAAACATCTGTCCCCGCGTCCCCAGCGGGAACCCAAGCTCTGGAATCACCGGCGACGAGGGGAACCATCCCCCCGAAGGTGTAGCAGCAACAAACATTCCCCGCGCATCAACTGCATCGACATGCGTCGTATCTCCGCGATAGATACGCGGGTCCGCCGGCGCGTCACTGAGCGACGCCGGCAGCCGCGCCAATCCTGGCTGCACCGCTGTCGCCGCTCGCTCCGGATCGATGAGGGTCCGCCGCAAAGTCGCATAGGCTGGGTCCAGTAGACGCTCTAGAGGCACCGCGACAAACTCCGGATCACCGTAAAAAGCTTCCCGATCAGCGAATGCCAGCTTCGCACATTCCACCACCGTATGGATGTACTCCGGTGAATTGTGCCCCATATGCCGCAGATCGAAGCCCTGTAAGAGCGATAACTGCTGCAAAAAGACCGGACCTTGCGACCACGGCCCACACTTTAAGACCTCGATGCCCCGATAGCCAAACCGCACCGGCTC
>JAMDCW010000145.1 GCA_023489405.1 Chloroflexota bacterium | reverse complement strand
GAAATGGTTCAGCGGGGGAGGATCACTCAAGCCCAGGAGAATACGTTCCTGGCGAATCTGAACAAGCGTCTTGATACCCTCTTCACAAGTCAGTGGCCGCCGGCAAGTCACGGCGCGGCGAGTGGATGGCATCGAGGACCGCACGGCCCTTCTGCCGACGCCTTCAAGAGCCAGGCGACGAGCACATCAACAACAGTGGTGAAAGCGGGCTAGAGGTCAGAGGGGAAACGCATCTGGGGGCACTCTTTCAGGGGGTAGATGGGCGTCGTGTCATTTATCTCCTGCCATTTGCAGCTCTAACAGTAGATGAAGTGGAGAGTGGAGGATACAATAATGATAGTTGCGCCTAGGGAGACGTCGATGTCCGGCGAGTCTATTCTCGTCGTCGAAGATGAAGCAAACATCGTGCGGATTCTCACGATGTATCTGGAGCGTGAGAACTATCGTGTCATCGTGGCTCGAGATGGTGAGCAGGCGCTGGAGCAGTTCCAGGTGGAGCAACCAGATCTCGTGATTCTCGATCTCCTCTTGCCCAAGGTAGACGGACTGGAGATCTGCCGTCGAATCCGCCGGCAGTCTTTTGTACCGATTTTGATGCTGACAGCGAAGAAGGATGAAACCGACAAGATAGTTGGGCTCGAGCTCGGCGCTGATGACTACATGACGAAGCCGTTCAGTCCGCGAGAGATGGTGACACGGGTACGGGCGATTTTACGGCGCACGCGACATGCGACCAGCCTGCCTATCGCCGAAGGAATTCTCGACTTTGGTGATCTGCGAATCGACGTGCCGAAGCGGTCGGTTATCGCTGAGGGGCGTCAGGTAGCGTTGACGGCGAAAGAGTTCGACCTACTCCGGGCACTGGCGAGCAGTCCAGGGAAGGTATTCAGCCGGGATGTTCTCCTCAATCAGGTGTGGGGATATGACTACTATGGCGATGCCAGGACGGTGGATGTACATATTGGGACATTGCGCAAGAAGCTGGAGATGCAACCATCAGCGCCACGCTGGGTGAAAACGGTATGGGGAATCGGGTATAAGTTCGATGAATCCGGAGTAGCGCTTTTGCAGAACGGGGAATAATGGGCATCGGGCTGAGCCTGCGCTGGAAGCTCGTGGGGAGCTATCTACTCATTGTTGTGGTTGTACTCATTTCTGTGGTTGTACTTACGCGCTACGCGGTGCAGTCGCTCTTCTTGAGCTATCAGGAAGCAGTGATGGCGCGACAAGCATTGGGCGTTGCCCACTATGTGGTGACGTTATACAACGCTACCGGCAACAACTGGTCGCGCGTCTCACCGATTTTCAAGGAGACTACCGGGCTCGTGCGGGGAACGATCTGGGTAGCTGACAAGACGGGGAGCATCGTCTTGTCGCAGGCGGCGCCGCCTGGCGCACGACTACCTAGCCGCAGCCGGATCATCACTGCCCTCAAGGGGAAGTCTATTGCGGGAGCATCCATGAGCCTATTTAGACAACCGGGGCTCGTGTGGGCGGCCGTGCCAATCTGGGATGAGGGCTCTCGCAACATTGTAGGGGTTGTTTATGTCGAGACAGCACTGGACGCGCCATCACCTCCACAGCTCGGACCGGGTGGGCGTGATCATTTCCCGCTCTTGCTTGTGCAGACGGCCTCGGATTTTGTCACGGGGGTGGAGTCTCGCCTGGCGGTGACCGGCGTCATTATTGGGTTACTGGCGGTTGGACTGGGGGTCTGGTTAGCCCGTTCGATCACCGAACCTATTCAGCAGTTGCGGCGAGCGGTGGGACGGATAGCGAGTGGAGACCTCACGCAGCGCGTCGTTGTCCAAACGCGCGATGAAGTGGGAGCGCTGGCTCACGACATCAATCTCATGGCGGAGCGTTTGGAGGGCGACGTCACCGAGCTACGGCGACAGGAGCAGCTTCGCCGGGACTTGGTGGCCAATGTCTCTCACGATTTAGCGACGCCGTTGACGGGAATTCAAGGGTTCACAGAGGCGCTCTTAGACGGTGTCGTCTCGGAAGAGTCGGAGCGAGCCGATCTCCACGCGAGCATCTACACGGAAGTGCAGCGTTTACGCCGGCTGGTTGGTGACCTGCAAGATCTCTCGTCGCTAGAAAACGGTATGGGACACATTCAGCCTGAAGCACTGCAGCTCGATGGAATTGTTGATGAGGCGATCAAAGTCGAGCGCAGGGAAGCGGAGGAGCGTGGGATTACCATTAGCGTGAATATGCCTGAGGATCTCGCGGAGGTGTGGGCAGATGGCGACCGCATTACGCAGGTGCTGTTCAACCTGATCGACAACGCGATGCGCTATACGCCAGCGGGTGGGCAGATCATCGTGTCAGCTCATCAACATGGTCGGTGGGTAGAAGTGGTCGTGCGTGACACGGGGTTGGGGATTCCGGAAGAAGAGCTGCCGTACGTGTTCGAGCGTTTTCATCGCGTGGATCGCAGCCGGTCGCATGAAACGGGAGGCAGTGGCTTGGGGCTAGCGATCGTCAAGGCGATCATTTTGATGCAC
>JAMDCW010000093.1:294-2612 GCA_023489405.1 Chloroflexota bacterium | reverse complement strand
TTCGCTGATCATCGCGTAGTACCCGTGCCGGGCGGCGCGGAGCTCTTCATCAGAGAAGGCATCGCTGGAGCGCCGGGCCTCCACCTCGGGCGGGAACGCTGGCAGTGACAAAGCGGCTGGATCGAAACGATCGAGGAACTCCTGCGGTGCCACCCATGGCGAATGCGGCGAGTAGAAGCCAGCGATGCAGAGAAAGGGCTGGTCGCGGTGCTGCTCGAGGAAGGCCATGGTCTGCTCCGCCACGAAGGCGGTGTGCGTCACATCGCTCCGACCTGGGAAGGGCAGCGCCCGCTTCGGGAAGCGTTCCGGCGGATGGAGAATCTGGTCGCGGAGGCCTATCGTACGCTGCCAGACCTCGGTGGCAGGGGGCAGACCGACACTGATCCTGTCGAGCTGGTCCGGCGCCTTGCGGCGCACCCACGCTCGGTAGGCGTCTTCATAGCAGCCGGGCTCATCGGCAATTTCGAGGTGATCGAAGCCATAGGACGAGTGAGGGAGACGGTGATCGCGATTGGCGTGCGGCAGGAAGTGCAGCTTGCCAATGTTAGCGCTGACGTAGCCGTAGGGATGGAGCAACGCTGGCAGTGTCACCGTTTCCGCGGGGACAGGCACGCCCATGTGCGTAATACCCAACTGCGAAGGATACTGACCGGTGAGAAAACTCACCCGGCTCGGCATGCAGACTGGATTCTGGACGAAGCAGTGGGTGAAGTTCAGTCCCTCGCCGGCGAGGCAATCGAGCCGCGGCGTCTGCACGTCCCGATTGCCATTGGCACCGAGCGCATCCCAGCGCTGCTGATCGGTGTAGAGGATGAGGATGTTCGGCCGGCGCATCATCTTCCTTTCACGGCAGCAATACTGCCTTCGTACCATCAGGACGATAGGGGCGCAGATCTTTCACTGGAACGCCCCGGGTTGAGCCGTGCACTGTGCGCACCTCCCGCTCAGACGAAGCCGGCTTGCTGGTGAGCGCGTGAAGGCGTCTCCGCCTTGTAATAGACACGGGCAGGAGCGGTCGTTCCCTCGCTCACATCAGGGAAGCGTGCCGGCAAGGAAGCCCCAAGAAAATCCGCCAAGACCTGACGGGCGGCGGCGAGCTCTGCCGGATAGCGCGGGGCGACGTCGTGCTCCTCCAGCGGATCGGCACGGAGGTCGTACAGCCGTTCGCTCCCTTCTGGCTGGACCGTATTAACGACGTAGTTCCAGCCGGCGCTGCGGACTGAAGCGTAGTCTCCCCAGCCAATGACGATCTGCTGGGGACCGGTGTTCGGGTCACTGACGAGCGGCCAGGCGCTGTGGCCATCGACAGCCAGCGGCGGCAGTCCCAGCAGGTCGAGCGCAGTCGGCACCACATCCTGGGCCTGCACCAACGCTTCTACCTCAACGCCGCGCGGCCCATCCGGATGGCGGATGACCCAGTTCAACTGCGTATTGTGCGCGAAGAGGTGGGAGGCGCTCTTGCCGAAGCGGCCGTGATCGAGCAGCTCAGTCCCGTGGTCACTCAGAAACATCACCACCGTCGAGTCGAGGAGATGGAGATCGCTCAACCGGTTCATCAAGCGGCCAACCCAGGCGTCGATATAGGTGACCTCACCGAAGTATAGCGCCTTGATCCGTTCTCGCTCCGCCTCTGTCGCTCCTTCTGCCCGCGGAAAGATGAGATCCCGTCCCATATAGCCGGGCATGTAGCGGTCGGCATAGGCGCGCGGCGGATCCCAAGGCTCGTGCGGATCGAAACACTCAACCCAGAGCATAAAGGGCTGCAGATCGTGATTCTCCACCAGCCAGTCTATGGCGCAGGCGAAGGTCATGCCGCCGCTGAGCTCACCCGGTGCAAAGTGACGCTTGTTCAAGAGGTACTGGATCAAGACGGCGGCTTGGGCGCGATCGTCCGGATGCAGCGTATAGTGTGCCAGCTCCTCCCGCTCGACGTGACCACCCTTCCAGTTATCGCTTTCCTGGCCGCGGATGAACTCCCAGTTCAGGAAGCCACGGGTGAAGTTCAGCGTCGGCTTAAACTCGTGATAGAGGTCAGAGATGAGCGCCGTGCGGTAACCGTGGTGCAGGAGCTGCTCGGCGAGCGCCGTCTGCTCTGGTGGGATCTTGTGCCAACCGGCGCCATTCGGCCAGAGCCCTTTCCGATCAAAGGCGAAGCGCCAGGGATAGGAGCGCACGCCGGTGTAGAAGGAGCGTCGCATCGGGATCGTCGGCTGACCATCACCGAAGGCGCGCATAAATGTAACGCCCTCGCGGCGTAGAGCGTCGAGGTTCGGCGTCGCCACGCCAGGGAACGGCTCGCGATGCGACGCTCCTTCTAC
>JAMDCW010000093.1:0-284 GCA_023489405.1 Chloroflexota bacterium | reverse complement strand
ATCCAGCACGAAGACCACGAGATTCATCCGCATCCTCTCTTTCACTATGCGAGCATCCCTGCCTTATAGCACAACCGTTTGCGGTAAAACGCTTGTGCTATCCTAGCATCCTCCTGAGGAACAGACCAGGGTATCAAGAGCTAGGAACATGCCCTGCCGGGGTCAAACCGCCGTCAGGCAGCGGAGAGCCATCATCCCGCTTCACGCTCGTGACGGTGTCGCCGCCAGAATAGCATCCATTTTGCTCACAATCTTCTGGACTGCGGCTTCAACGGTCGCTCGCC
>JAMDCW010000146.1 GCA_023489405.1 Chloroflexota bacterium | reverse complement strand
AGTTGAGAAAGCGTAGCAGCACCTTGGGCATTGAGTGCAGCGCCCATGGTATAGGCAGCGACATCGCACGTCTGGGCGACGGCTTCTTCGAGATTGATGTGCCCGTGACCGCCTGGCTTCCAGCAATGCCACTCCACACCGCCGTTGGTGTAGGTACCGGAGCAATAAAAGGACACGTCAGGGGTATAGCTGGCTTTTTCGAGAGCAGCGGCTACGGTGACAGGCTGAAAGAGCTGGCCAGGGGGATAGGTCGCCGCTACGGGACGATTGAGGAGTGGTTTGGAGGGAGATGTAGTGAGCTGATAAGCAGCGGAAGGGGTGATGCCAAGAATAAAGTCGTTGGGATTGAAGCGAGGTGCAGAAGCCACGGCGAGTAAGGAGCCGTCAGCGCTGTTCATGACAGCGATAGCACCACGGTGGTGGCTGAGAGCTCCTTCACAGTGCTGTTGGAGGGCAAGGTCGATGGTGAGGTGGACAGAGTCAGCTTTGTTCGGCTCGCGCTGGGCAATTACCGTTACGGGGTTGAATTTCGGTGTGACGACGGCAAGGGTGCCTCCCCACTGACCGGCAAGGTAAGGTTCACCCCAGCGTTCGATGCCGAGGCGACCGATGATATCGCCGGGACGATAGCCTTTGGCGGTGAGCGTTTTGAGATCTACGCTGGTGACAGTTGATACATAGCCTATCGTCTGGCTGGCTGTCTTGCCATCGGGGTAGACGCGAGCGGGGCCTTCCAGAATATAGACGCCGGGAATAACTCGGAGGCTGGAGCGGATGGGGGCTAACTGAGCAGGCGTGAGGTTGCGCAAGGGGATGCTGACGTCTGCTTGGGCCTGGACGAAACGCTCGCGGATGGCTGCTGGTGAGAGCCTCAGGAGATCGGCGAGTGTTGTGACGGCGCCTTCGACATCTTGGAGGTCGGCGGGTTTGAGGTAGACGGTAGCGATAGGGCCGAGGGTGGCGAGAGGCGCTCCGTGACGGTCGAAGATAGGGCCGCGAGGAGTTCCTTTAGGTTCCATATGGATGAGGTTATTACCTGAGAGCTGCGTGAAAATCAGGGAAGGCAGCCATTGAATGCGCCAGGTTTTGCCGTCTTTGAGGACAGCGAGGGTGAGCGTGTTCGTTTGTTTGATCTGGCCGACTAAGATCGTGTCGAAGACGACGGTGAAATGCTGCTGGTTTGCTTGAGGGCGCTGCTCGGGATCAAGGACGGCTTGGACGTGAGTGATTGTGGCCTGTGTGGCTATATCTTGGTAACGTCGAATGAAGCGCTGTTGGGTGATGCTCTGCTGGGCCTCCGGTGTAACGAGTTGGTACATAGTGGCGTATGAGCCGGCATTCCAGGCATCAAGGTAGGTTTGCGCAACGAGGCCGGGAGGGCCTTGAGGAATCTGGAAAGTTCCTGAAGAGGTGGTCGAGGTTGTGGTGCTGGCGACATCTGCGTTCCGCTGCTGGGTAGTCGAGGCTGGATCTACTGTGGTGGAGGGAGAGGCTGACGTTGGGTTACCGCGTACGAGTGTGCCCCGACAAGCAGCGAGCATGACGCTCGCGGTTGTGGCGCCGAGCAGAGGTAAGAAGGTGCGCCGGCAAAGGCAGCCTCGTTTCGAAATGGACATAGCATCCCTCTGCAAAAGCCATCAACTTCTTGTTACTAGGGTACCAGCGCTAAGAGGAGTTCCGTGGCGTTTTGGGGAGGGTTAGGAAAAGGGCTATGCGGTGGGGAAGTCGAGGGATGGTCTGGCAAGACCTGTGCTATGCTCAGGCACAGAGATGTATAAGCGCACACCGGAGTGGAGGAATCAGTGACGCCGCTCAGGATTGACCCAACGACCGCGGAGTTTGTAATTCTCAGCTTTGAGGGCCCCGATCGGTACTCGATGGCTGGTGGACTGGGAACGCGGGTTACCGAACTGGCTGGGGCGCTTGCGCGTGAGGGGTTTCGTACACACCTCTTTTTCGTCGGGGATCCGCACTTACCGGGATATGAAGAACTGGAGGAAGGGCGTCTGATTTACCACCGGTGGTGCCAGTGGCTGAGCATATACTACCCCCACGGTGTCTATGATGGTGAAGAGGCGAAGCTTCAAGAATTCCGGAACAGCCTGCCACCCTTTATTGTCCAGGAGATTGCGCGACCGGTAGCCCATTCGGGCAAGATACTCGTTGTTCTGGCGGAAGAGTGGCATACGGCTGAGGCGATAATGGAGCTGAGCGACCAGCTCCATTGGGGAGGATTTCGCAATAGCGCTATTCTTTTCTGGAATGCGAACAACATTTTTGGCTTTCACCGGATCGATTGGTCGCGCCTCGGCTTTATAGCGACGGTGACGACGGTGAGCCGTTATATGAAGCACTTGATGTGGCGCTGGGGTGTGAACCCAATGGTTATTCCGAACGGCATACCTGAGCGCCTGCTAGAGCCGGCCGACCAGCGTTTGGTGGATTTTCTCCATGGTCTTTTTCGAGAGCGGCTTGTGCTCTTCAAGATCGGACGCTTCGATCCCGATAAGCGCTGGATGATAGCGGTAGAGGCGGTGGCGCGGTTGAAAGATCGAGGTTATCCGATCGCTTTCCCTTTGCGTGGTGGTATCGAACCACATGGAACTGACGTTTTGAGCTATGCTCACCATCGCGGACTGA
>JAMDCW010000075.1 GCA_023489405.1 Chloroflexota bacterium | reverse complement strand
TTGGGGTAGCGGTAGGTGCAGCACTAGAACTTTTGCCACAAGCTGCCAGGATGAGTGCTGCGCTCGCGGCGGCGGCAACAGTTAGATAGTCTAGACGTACAGGCAGGCGAACCATCTCTCACTCCTTTTTATAAGCATTTAACGATGCACTCGTCATTGCAGCACCCGGTCTCGCGCTTCTCTATGGTACAGATTTGGAGCCGAGAATGGGGTGTTGTTAGACTGGGATTGCTATTGTGTTTGAGTTAGGAGTACTGGTCCTACGCTCGTTCAGGAGAGTGTGGAGAGCGTTGCCCGGCGAAGGACGTAGATAACCGGCGTCGCACGTGTCCGGTTCTGTGAGACTGGAGTGAGGCGTTAGGACCGGGCAGAAGCGGCGAGACGGTCTATAGCTTGACGCTGCAAGCTATCGGGCTCGACTTGCATAAGCTCGATACGATTGCCGTCGGGGTCGGTGACCCAGTACTGGAGGTTGCCATCACGACCGCGGCGCGGAGAGACGCCAGTGGAAGGGAGCCCACGCCGTTCGAGCTCCGTGATCGTCTGTACGATATCATCCACTTCCAACTGGAAGTGCCGGTAGCTGCCACGATTGGTGAGGTCCTCACCGGAATCGTCTGGGAAAAGCTCGATGAACTGGCCGTTGTTGATGTAGATATAGGTAATCCAGGGCTTGCCCTCTCGATCCATATCGAAAGCATGGCGAAAGCCGAGAATATCGCAGTAGAAGCGCTTGGCAGCTTCGAGGTTGCTGACGCGGAAAGCGACGTGACCGATGCCGTTGATCATGCGATACGCCTTTCGTATAGGAGCTGTTTGGATGACATTACACGACTAACTGGGGTATGTCAACTTCGATGACGGTACGGACTGGGACGCCGAGTAGCACACAGTAAGGGGGCCTGCGGGACGGCCTCACTCCTGGTCCCCTTCTCAGCTTAGACCGGAGAGGGACAGAGGGACTCGATAGAAGGAAAAAGGCTCTACGTACGCTATGCTCTGAGAGATGCGGCCTCCCCCATGGGGTGGAGCTAGAAGGGAGAAGGAGGGGCAATGGTGGACTATCCTCCGGCACGGGTGGAACGTGACTCAATGGGAGAGCTCCCGGTACCTGCGGGAGCCTACTACGGCGCGTCGACGATGCGCGCGGTGCGCAACTTCCCCATTAGCGACTTGCGCTTCCCGCGGACGTTCATCTACGCGATAGGGCTCATCAAGAAACACGCGGCGGCGGTAAATGCAATGCTTGGGCTGCTCGATCCGAAGATTGCGGAGGCGATTGGTCAGGCGGCCGAAGAAGTGGCCGAGGGAAAATGGGACGGTCAATTCGTTGTGGACGTCTTCCAGACGGGATCTGGCACTTCTACGAACATGAACGCCAATGAGGTGATTGCTAATCGGGCGATTGAGCTCCTGGGCGGAGTTATCGGCTCCCGAAAACCTGTGCATCCTAACGACCATGTGAACTTCGGACAGTCGTCTAATGACGTCATCCCGACCGCGATACAGCTTGCAGCCATCATGTCAATCCGTAAGCAGCTTATTCCAGCGCTGCGACACCTCCAGGAATCCATGGAGGTAAAGTCGCGAGCATTTTGGGAGACCATCAAGACGGGGCGTACGCACCTGCAGGATGCTACGCCGATCCGATTGGGGCAAGAGTTTTTGGGATACGCGGGACAAGCGGAACGAGGCATCCGGCGCTTGGAGCACGCGATTGCCGAGCTGAGCGAAGTGCCACTGGGTGGAACGGCAGTAGGCACCGGGATCAATACCCATCCGGAGTTCGCCCAGCATGTATGTGAACGGTTAGGGGTGGAAATAGGGACGCCGATCCGGGAGACGTCGAACCACTTTCAAGCGCAATCGACGATCGACGCCATTGTGGAAGCGAGCGGTGTGCTGAGCACCCTTGCCGGGAGCCTGCTGAAGATTGCTAACGACATTCGCTGGCTCGGGAGTGGACCGCGAGCGGGGATAGGAGAGATTATGCTACCCGAGGTCCAACCGGGATCGTCGATTATGCCCGGAAAGGTGAATCCGGTCATCGCTGAAGCATTGACGATGGTCTGTGCTCAGGTGTTTGGGAATCACGTAACGGTGCAGTACGCGGGGGCATCGGGGAACTTCGAGCTCAACGTGATGATGCCGGTCGCGGCTTACGATATCTTGCAGAGCATCGAGCTGCTGGCTTCAGCGACGGATAACTTCGTCACGCAGTGCGTGGTGGGGATTACCGCAACTGAACGTGGACCAGCGCTGGTGGAGCGTGGGCTATCGATCTGTACGGGGCTGGCGCCGCTTACCGGCTATGATGCAGCGGCGGAGATCGCGAAGGAAGCGTTCAAGACGGGGAAGACGGTGCGTGAGGTGGCGCGAGAACGGACGTCGCTGTCGGAAGAACAGTTGACAGAGGCGCTGGACGCTGAGCGGATGACAAAGCCAGGGCTAGAAGGAGGGCCGGCGGCGGGATGAAAGCGGAGATCATCTCTGTTGGTACGGAACTACTTCTAGGAACGATCGTCGATACGAATGCTGCCTATCTTGGCCGTGAGCTGGCGACACTCGGTATCGATACGTACTACATCTCGGCGATCGGGGACAACCCGGGGCGTTTGACGGAGGCGCTAGCGCGTGGATGGCAACGCTCGGATGTCATCATTATGACAGGTGGACTGGGACCAACAGAGATGATCTCCGCTTTCATC
>JAMDCW010000028.1 GCA_023489405.1 Chloroflexota bacterium | reverse complement strand
TTGACATAGCGAGTCTGCTTCAACAGCCGGATCGCCTCGTCCGGTTGATATGACTGCTGCTCGATGAGCTTCGCTACCTGATCGTACTTCTTTCCATGCTCTGGCATCACGGTGTTCCCTTCTGTATACACCTACCGCCATGGGCGGTGTTGCCGCTCCAAAACCACCGGCTCGTCGAAAACTTACGGCTCTACAACCACCCCCATCGAACGCGCCGTTCCTTCGACCACGCGCTCCGCCGCCGTAATATCTGAAGTATTCAAGTCTTTCAGCAGATTGAAGGTGGATGGTTAGAGTTTGAGGTTGCTATCGCCGCGAGGGATCAAATGGGGAAAGTGTCGCGGCTCGGACGCATTCTGGGCCGTCGCGGATTGATGCCAAATCCGCGGGCCGGCACGGTGACGGACGATGTGGCTGGGGTGATTCGGGAAGTGCGGAAAGGACGCGTGGAGTTCCGCGTCGAGCGTGCGGGGATTGTGCATGCGCCGGTTGGGAAGCTGTCGTTTACAGAGGAGCAGCTACGTGCGAATCTCGCCAGCTTTGGAGCTGCTGTAGTGGCTGCCAAGCCCGCTGGGGCAAAGGGGCAGTATGTACGCGCCATCTATGTGTCTTCGACGATGGGACCTGGTATCCGTTTGGAGCTTCAGCCAGCGCTTGCGCTTGCTTCGGAGGCGATGGTAGCATAGAGGTGTGATTTCGCGACTAGCAGTGGAATTTGCTCTGCTCAGCGGCCAATGACCGTGGGGGCCTGAGAGGCTCAAAAACCCCACCGAGGTCTCTGCGCTTTGGGGATACGTGCTTTGCTCGTGTTTCTGCGCGCCGGCCATAGGGTTGAGCGCGCGTTGTGTTTTGAGAGAGGAAGCACGTGACCTCTAAAGAGAAGAAATCCGTCCAGCTCGAGGATCTGACCTCTCGGTTGCATGCTGCTTCGGCGGTGGTGTTTACCGACTATCGTGGTTTCAATGTCAGGGAGCTGCAGGAGGTGCGCCAGCGGTTGCGAGAACAGTCGGTGCAATTTATGGTGATGAAGAATACCCTGACGCGTCTAGCACTCCAGAAGAATGTGTTGCCGGTTGATGAAAGAATACTGAGCGGTCCGACGGCATTAGCTTTGATTGGAGGAGATGATGTCGTTGGACCTGCGAAGGTGCTGGTGGACCTGAGCAAGGCGCGAAAGCCATTGCCTTTGAAGGGGCTGTTGCTGGGGACAGCACTGAGCGGTCCGCAAGCCGTGGAGATGCTGGCGGCGGCTCCTCCGAAGGAGCGCCTCTATGCCCAAATGGTAGGAGGGGCTGCTTTGCCGCTGACGGGACTTCTCAGCGTTCTTCAGGGCACGGTAAGCGGATTGCTCTACGTACTTCAAGCGTGTGTGCATCAGCTCGGCAGTGCTACGGAGGGGTCTGTAGAAGGAGCTGAATTGGGAGCTTGAGGGAGTTTTGAGCGTTCGCAGGTTTCATACGGTTCGTTGGTAGTAGGATCATAAAAAGGAGAGAGCAATGGCATTGACGAAGGAAGAGATCATCGAGGGGATCAAGCAACTCAACGTGCTGGAGCTGGTGGACCTCATCAAGTCTTTAGAATCGACCTTTGGCGTTAGTGCAGCACCGATTGCAGTTGTGGCGCCCGCGGCAGGTGCGCCGGCGGCGGGTGCACCCGCGGCAGCACCGGTCGAAGAGGAGAAGACAGAGTTCGATATCATTCTGGTGGCTGCCGGCGCCAATAAGATTAACGTTATCAAGGCTATCCGGGAGGTCAATCCGAATTTGGGACTGAAGGAAGCCAAGGCAGTTGCGGACGAAGCTCCCAAGCCCGTGCGTGAGGGTGTGAGCAAGGAAGAGGCAGAGAAGATTGCGACCAAGCTGAAGGAAGCTGGAGCGACTGTCGAAGTCAAGTAGCGGTGCTTGTCTGGGCGCGTGGTTTAGTGGACTATTCTATGAACCACGCGCTTTTTCTTTTCCAAAATCTTCGTTTGGGGGATATGTTCGACGGTTCCTGCGAACATATGGGAGTATTAGGCGATTGATTTCGTGATGTGCTAACTGAAGGGGGGTCGTGCGTTGCGCCATATCTGTGTCATTGGTGCGGGGTATGTGGGCCTTACCACGGGGATTTGTCTAGCGGACCAAGGTAATACCGTGGTGCTACTGGATACCGATGCGGGGAAAGTTCGCCAGATCCAAGAAGGGCAGCTACCAATCTTCGAGCCAGGACTGAGCGAGCTGCTCGCGCAAAATTTGAAAGCGCGGCGGGTTTCCGCCACCACGTCATATGCTGAGGCGATCAGCGGGGCAGAGTTTGTCTTCATCGCGGTTGCTACACCGACAGCGGAACAGCACGATGGCGCTGATCTTCGATATGTAGAAGCGGCGGCGACAGAGCTGGCGCGAAACCTCGCACCGGGACGGCGCACGATTGTCATCAATAAGAGCACGGTGCCAATAGGAACGGGTGACTGGGTTGCGGATACGCTGACGCTCCATGCAGACCCAGGAGCGATGTTTGCCGTTGTGTCCAACCCGGAGTTCCTGCGCGAAGGGCAGGCGGTTCTCGATTTTCAGCAACCTGACCGGATTGTTCTGGGATCGACGGATATAGCAGCAGCGCAGGAAGTGGCGACGTTATATCTGAGCACACGAGCACCGATCATCATTACGGATCTCCGGACAGCGGAGATGATCAAATATGCTTCGAACGCATTTCTCGCAACGTTTTGCGGCGCTGAG
>JAMDCW010000104.1 GCA_023489405.1 Chloroflexota bacterium | reverse complement strand
TCGGATTCCCGATCCTTGCATACGCTTCTCCCCCCATCTCCAGGATGAAGGGAAGGTTCGCAACCGTCTGGACATTCTGCATGACCGTCGGTTTACCCCATGCGCCACCGCCAACCACCGTGGGAAAGTACGGCGGTTTCATGCGCGTAATACCTCGATTGCCGTTCAGGCTCTGAATCAGCGCCGTCTCTTCGCCACAGATATACGCTCCAGCACCGCGGTAGACCGTCGCCTCGAGATCGAAGCCACTTCCCAGAATATTCTTTCCCAAGAACCCTTGCTCCCGGGCGGCCCCAATCGCTGTTTGCATCCGCTCGGCGCCGAAGCCGAATTCACCTCTAAGGTAAAGATAGATGTGGTGCGCGTTCACCGCATACGCTACGAGCATCGCTCCTTCGAGAACGAGATGCGGATCCTCCTCGACCAGGAAGCGGTCATGACACGTTCCTGGCTCCGACTCATCGCCGTTCACCACCATGTAGCGGGGAATCGACTCATCCTTCGGCAGCGTCCCCCACTTCATGTGCATCGGGAAACCGGCGCCGCCGCGCCCACGAATTCCCGACTTCTTCACCTCGTCGAGGATCATCTCCCGTGCATTCGGCGTACTCAGCGCACGTCTCCACTGCTCATAGCCGCCGCGCCGTAGGTACGAATCGATCGTCCACGCTCTGGCTTCCCCCAGATGAGCTGTGAGCATTGGAGTGAAAGGAGGCTGTTCAGTTGTCACCATCGCTACTGCTGCGTCCTTTCTGTGGCAAAGCTCACCTTTCCCACCTCGGCGCCAGGAACTGGACCATCTGGAAACTTCGCTGCAAGCTCGCGTAGCTCCTCGAAGATCTGATCGATCCGTTCACGCGTCAGGTTCTCGAAGTACCGCTGATTCACCTGCATCATCGGTGCCCACGAACAAGCCGCGAGGCATTCGATTGTTGGCCGGAATGTGAAAACGCCATCCGCCGTTGTCCCCTCATGCTCGAGGTCAAGCTTCTCTTGAATGTATTCCAGTAGCCGGTCGGCTCCCCGTAGCGCGCACGGCAGGTTCACACACACTTCAACGAGAAGCTTTCCCTTCTTCTCCGTGTGGATCAGGCTGTAAAAGCTTGCCACCTGGAAAATATCGTTCGGATGGAGATCCAAGATCTCCGCGATCGCATCAATTGCCTCTTCACTCAGGTAGCCGACCTCTTCCTGCACCGCATGCAACGAAGGCAGGATGGCCGACCGCCGCTCAGGAAAACTATCCCGCGCCTGAGCTATCTGCTGCCGTGTCTTTTCGGAGATCATCCTCACCTACCGATCCGTCCCACCGATCACCGGGTCGAGGCTGCCGATACACACCACTGCATCAGCAACCAGCCCACCTTCCATCATCAAGGGCAACGCCTGGAGTCCTACAAAGTTGGGTTCCCGCACGTGACAGCGGTAGGCGTGGTTCGTCCCATCACTGACCACATAAAATCCCAGCTCGCCACGCGGCGATTCTACCGCCTGATACACCTCGCCGGCCGGCACGAGAATCCCCTCCGTCACCAGCTTGAAGTGGTGAATCAGCGACTCCATACTGGTATTCAATTCGATCCGTGGTGGCAACGAAACCTTCCGATCCTCCGTCCGGAACGGCCCCTCAGGCAGCTTGTTCAACGCTTGCTGGATGATTTTCACCGACTCCCGCATCTCCCGCATTCGTACCCGAAAGCGGGCATAGGCATCGCCAGCCGTTTCCACCGGCACCTCAAAACTATACTGCTCATAGCCCGTATACGGCATGTCCTTACGCAGATCCCAGGGGACACCACAGGCCCGCAAATTCGGCCCCGCCAGGCCGATTGCCAGCGCCTGCTCTGCAGTCACCACCCCAACCCCCATCGTCCGCTCTTGCCAGATCTCGTTCTCTTTGAGCAATCCTTCGTACTCATCGACACGCGAAGGGAAGATCTCACAGAATTTCCCCACCGCTTCCGGAAAATCCGGACGCAGATCATGGGCGAGCCCTCCAATACGGATATAGCTCGTCATCATCCGCTGGCCAGTCGTCAAATCGAACAGATCGAGCACACTCTCACGCTCGCGGAAGCAGTACAGGAAAACCGACATCGCCCCGATATCCAGAGCATGCGTCCCCAACCACACCAAATGGCTCGCGATACGCGTCAGCTCACTCAAGATCACCCGCGCCACCTGCGCTCGCGGCGGAATCTCACACTGCAGCAGTTTCTCCACTGCGAGGCAATAGCCCAGGTTATTGATCAGCGGACACAGGTAATCCATCCGGTCTGTACACGGTACTGCCTGCTGCCAGTTCCGGCTTTCGATCGTCTTCTCGATACCGGTATGCACGTAGCCCACGTGCGGTGTACACCGGACAACCGTCTCACCATCCAGCTCGAGCTGCAAGCGCAGCACGCCATGGGTACTCGGATGCTGCGGCCCCATGTTGATGAGCATCGTGTCCTCGCGTACTCGAGGGGCAAGATCACCGACACCGACCGATCCGTAGGCGGCGTCCTTCTCGCTAGCAACATCCACCATGGGGATACCTCCTTAACATCGCTCCAAGGTCACATGCTAGGCTGGCTCGTTGCGCGGCGCGCTGTCCGAAAATGCTACAGGCTCCTCGCCCAGCGGCTCATCCTTGCGCAACGGATGAGTCTGCCAGTCATGGGGCATCAAAATGCGCCGGAGATCCGGATGTCCCTCAAACCGGACTCCCATGAGGTCATAAACTTCCGCT
>JAMDCW010000084.1 GCA_023489405.1 Chloroflexota bacterium | reverse complement strand
GCACCGGCTCGTACGCCTTTCCCCCTTCGACGCCGCTCACCGGCGGCACACTTCCTTCGCTCTGGTACAGGTGATGCCCGAAGTTCAGCAAGACGTCGATATTCACATAGACCTGAATGACTTGCGCATCGATACCTATGGATCGACAGGAGCTGGCGGGCAGCACATCAATAAAACCGACTCGGCGGTCCGCATTACCCACCGGCCGACGGGCATTGTCGTGACGTGTCAGAATGAACGCTCCCAGATTCAGAATCGGGAAGTGGCGATGAATATCCTACGCGCCCGGCTGTTGGAGCGTAAGCTGGAAGAACAGGCTGCAGAACGAGCCAAGCTCCGTGGTGAAGTGCTGCCGGCAGAGTTCGGCTCGCAGATACGCAACTATGTCCTTCACCCCTACACCATGGTCAAGGATGTGCGCACCGGCGTTGAAACGAGCAACGTCCAAGCGGTGCTCGATGGCGCCATCGATCTTTTCCAGGAGGCATATCTCCGTTGGTGCGTTGGCTAGGAGAATACGCCGGTAATGCGTCGGATCACACGCGAAAATAGCAAGCGATGTGGTTCAATAGAAGTAGGACCTATTCCCGTAGTCTATGGGGTCTATAATAGTGGTATACTCCATGGTAAACAAGGTAAACGAATTGCCTCTAGCACTGTGCGGAAGGACCGCTATGCGTGCATTCCGCAACTTCCTTGTCATGCTCACCGCTGGCATGTTGTTGCTCACAAGCTGTGGCGCCCCCCTCAATCCTTTACGGCCAGGCGCCTCCTATGCTCTCGCTCCTGATCTCACCGTGCGGCTCTGGGCGCAGCGGCCGACACTCGGTCAACTGCAGGTCCAGATCGCGGTGATTCCTACAGGCGCTACACCATTGACCGCACTCGTCCCCCAGGTGCTGGTGATCCCCGATGGCGGTAAAGAGACGGACGCTTCTCTCAGCTTCACTCATAATGAAGCTGAGATCAAAATGCTCCTCGCCAGCGCCCAGCAGGTTACCTCGATCTTGATCAAGGATGCGCGTACGGGCAAAACAGCGGAGTGGAGGATTCCTGCACCTCAGCCCTTGCTCGGCTGCAAGAGTGGCGACGAGTGCCAGTTTATCGGGATGCCGCAGACAAACACGATCCCCGTGCACCCCTGAACAGCGAACTTGCTGGATTGATGCTCCGGTAAGGTGCGAGCAAGCCATTTCTTATCGTCACGAAACACCCTATCGTAGGCATCGCCCTCTCCAGAGCGATGCTCCTCGTTGCCCGTGGATGGCGTCGTGGAGAGCGTCTTCGCGCTGTACCTAGGTCAGCAGCGACCGCTCTGGTGATGGAGAGGCGGCTTGCTGACGCCGGCCTGGAAGACTCCGCTGGGCGAGCATAGTGCCACCGACGATAAGCGCTACACCGAAAGAAAGCCAGGGAGTAAGTGCTTCACCGAGAAAGATCACGGATAAGAGCACACCAAGTGGGGGAATGAAGTTTTGGAAGAGCATCGCCCGTGGAGCGGATAGGCGTTGCAGCGCGATACTCCAACAGACGAAATTGAGCGCCGTTGCCCCAGTGCCGAGATAGAGCAGCGCCATCTGCACAGGATGCGGCGCTTCGATAACTGGCAGCAGGCCCCCAAAGAAGGGAAGGAAAACGGATAGGCCGATCGCTGCCATACCAGCACTGATGGCCGTGGCGACGAGTGGATCACGGCCATCCAGCATCCAGCGACCGTAGACCGCCTGGATCGCGATCACAATGCTGCTGGAACCAGAGATGCCCACCGCTAGCAGGTTCAAATGGTCGGCTGCAGTCCCTGGAAGCACAACGAGACCAACGCCGGCGAATGCGAGGAGAGCACCGAGCACGATCATCCCCGCGCGCGCCCTGTGGCCGGATATGGCTGTGACAATTGCCAGATAGAGAGGCCCCATGTTGTTGAGGACGGCGTTGATGCCGGCGGGAAGAACCCGTAGAGCCGCCATCGCCATGAGTGAGCTGAGCGTGAACGAAAGCACTGCATAGATGGCAAGCTGCTCTGGATGACGTACCAGCTCACGCAGGAGGACGCTGGGACCGCGCACGACGAGCGCCAGCGTAATCAACAAGATAGCCGCAACGGTGGTCCGGCTCCATGTCGTCTGCAGCGCCCCAACAACCGATACCACGCCTTTCGCCACGGGATGCAAAGATGCCCATCCGCCAATTGCCAGCCCCAAGGCGCTATAGGTGACGAGCTGTCTTCGATCGCGTATCCGCTCAGCGAATGGCCATTGCCAGCGTCCAGTAGCGAGAGATGAATCTCGCGATGCATCCTGCTCTACAGGGGTAGACACTGCCCCGCCTATCCTTTCACGCTACCCTGCTGCCAGGTACCATGAGTCAGAGAGAGCAGGAATACTCCTAAAACACTACGACTGCTGGAATAAGATATGCGTTCAGGTGACCTTCTCCCTTTATTCGGGGCAATAGCGTTCGCCATCGGCTTCTTGCTGCTCGTGCTCCGAGCGCTCGCCCACGCTCGCCAGCAAGGACGCCCCCTTCCTCGTAAACGCTCACGCCAGTACACCCTGTTTATGAGCGGGTTCACGCTGCTCTTGATAGCCCTCGCCCTCCCTGCTCATAGCGTACTGCTAGAGATGATAGCTCATACGCTCCTGGCGTTTTTGGCCGCGCCGCTGTTGCTCCTCGGCCTACCCCGTGCCACGCTCCTCCCCTTGTTCGAGCATGCCCGGCCGCGCCGCTTCATGCAGCTCATCACCAGACCATCGCGCGCTGTAAGCGCCTTTGTCATTGCCATCTCGGCCAGCTATTTGCCTCACGTACTTGATCCCGTGCTGGCTACTCCTGCCCTGCAAA
>JAMDCW010000063.1 GCA_023489405.1 Chloroflexota bacterium | reverse complement strand
TACTCTATCCGCCCCCCTCCCGCGAAGCACTCCAATCCCACCCCGCTCACTTTGGCATTCCTATTCTTTTCCCTTTCCCTAATCGCATCGCTCACGGCCGTTATACCT
Organism: Chloroflexota bacterium; assembly: GCA_023489405.1. Classification (GTDB taxonomy): domain Bacteria; phylum Chloroflexota; class UBA4733; order UBA4733; family UBA4733; genus JAMDCW01. Next base: position 2,757 of record JAMDCW010000063.1, on the reverse strand, counting down.
TCCAAGGCCAGACCTGCCAGCTCCAAGTCCGTGACCAGGGTAACGCTATCCACGGGCTCGTTATCGATCAACCTTTCCGGATCACCGCCCGGAACGCCAGCGACGTGAGCGCTACGCTGATCTGCACGATCTCCTCCTCTGATCTCGCCCAAGCCGGCGGTTTCCCATTCCCTTTCACCTTCACCGTGACCTTCACTTTAGATCCCAACGGGCTCACTCTCACCGCTCAAGCCGTCAATACCGGCAATTCCCCCATGCCTCTCGGCTACGGACTTCACCCCTATTTCCCCCTACCAATGTCTCCTCAAGGCACCCGCGACCGCTGTATGATTCTCCTGCCCGTTACCGAACGCTGGCTTCTTGACAGCGATCTCATCCCCACGGGCGAACGCCGGCAGCTCGCTGCCCTAGAAGCGATACACGAGCTCCAACCACTGGGCAATCGCCAGTTCGACGGCGTCTTTACCGGTATTCTTCGCGACGCTGATAGGTGGACACGCGCCCGCTACACTGACCCTATAGCCAGACGGACGATCATCATTAGCGGCGATCGACATATCCGCGAATGGGTGCTCTACACCCCACCAACTGCTCCCGCGATCAGCTTTGAGCCTTACACGTGCACAACCGATGCTTTCAACCTCGATGAACGCGGCATCGATGCTGGCCGTACCGTCCTTGACCCCAACCAAACGTGGCAGTGTACGGTGCGTTTCTCTACCGAGCCTTTCGATCGTTTATAGCGTTAGGAGCAAGCACTGCTCATACACACTTGAATTCTGGTTCATATCAGTTGCTGGTGCGAAAGAGCAGTAGACCCACCAGGATCGGGGTTTTCTTCGATATGCGGCGCTTTTCTTGTCAATAGAGGCATCTTATGTATTGATTTTTGAAGGAGGTCTTGCATCTTGGCGTGTGGTAAGGTCTTGCGCGCTCCTGACTGCTGTAGTCGATCGACTCCTGGGTGACAGCGTGCTCTTCCAGACCTCCAAAGCGGTCTTGGGCACGCTTCCCGCACACGGCAACCCGTGGCCGCTACAGCACGCCCGTGGAGGCCATCCTCTGCCTATTCGCTGTCAAACGCTGGTTCGGTTGAAGCTACAAGCAGGTAGCGTATTGCGTCGCTGGCAGCCTGCGCCTGCTCGGCCGCGTCAATCTGGAGCCGGACCCGATAACACCACGCTGATTCATTGGGCGAAGTTGATCGACCCGGCGGCGCTGGAGTGGTTGAATGGACGCGTGGTGAAGCCGGCCCACACGGCGTGAGAGCGCGAACCTCCGCGCTCTTGTGGCGGCGACGAGGTCGCGTCGGCTGCTTGGGATTGAAGGGAAAGGCGCCCTGGAGTGGTCGTCGCTTTGGTGGGTATCCACCTGTTGGCGGACCGGATCGTAACTGAGATGGACTCGGCAGTAGGTAAAGGGCACTCTCCCCCATCTGCTATACTCTCCCTGTCCCTAATAATTAATTTAGGGAGAACGAGAATGCAGGAACAGTACAAAGTAGAACTTCAACGTTTCAAACAAGATATTGATTACTACCAGCAGCACCAGCAGGAACTACTGATACAGTATCCTGAATCCTGGATCGCGATCTTTAACCAACACGTTGTTGGAAGAGCTTCGGAGTTGGAGCATCTCATCGAAGACCTCCGTCGGCGCGGCATACCCCCCGAGCGTGCTCTGGTCGAACACGTTACTGCCAAAGAGGAAGTCTTCATCCTCGCCGGACAGCTATGATCAAGGGTTATCTGACTGGTTCTCCAGGACGGCGGCGTCCCTTTGTGCATGCCGTCGTTGAGTTTCCTGCCTTAGCAAAGCAACTGGATGTCGAACTCTTGATCGATACCAGAGCAGACCACACGGTCTTAGCTCCACGGGATGCCCAGCGGTTGGGGGTGGATTTGACCGCCCTCGGGCCAGGGCAACCGAGTATTGGGGTTGGCGGGCAGATGCAGACTCACACGATCGTAGCTGTTGTGCTCCTAGAGACCTTTATCACTGAGCCCTTCTCGCTGACCATTCTTGATCCCCTACCTGGAGCAGTCTTGCCGATCCCTTCCTTACTTGGTCGAGACCTCCTCTCTCACTTTGCTCTATTCCTGGAGGAACGCACCAGCCGTGCCCTCCTCTTAGAACCTAGTGAAGTAGACGAGCTTCATCTCCCTTAGTACGACTATGGAACTCGGGCCTGGAGGGGCCTGAGGGTGCAGAGAGGAGAGGGTAGCGACGGATGCAGAGGTAACCAACCCCATGCCGCTGTTGCTTTACCGTACCGTGTAATCGGACATGGCTGCGCTGGCAGAGGCATGGGGTCTACACGCCCACTTCGCGGCAGGGCTGCCGTCAGTGGGCTGGAGCCTCTTCCTGGGTACCGCGCGATTGCCTCACATCTATTCCTCTTCCCCTACGGCGGTAACCCCAATAGGGATGGTCGTCACCCGCACGCTCACCCCAATACTCTGCCCACATCTACCGGCGCTCCTCCCCGCTGGGCGGACTCATAGATGCCGAAGATCACCGCCATCGTGCCCAAGTTGTCGCGGCCACTCGACAGCGGCTCAGCACCACTCCGGCAGCAGGCCACAAAGTGGGCAATCTCGTTGGTGAAGCCATCGCTCGCCGGTAGCCCCGCCGTATCCGGATCGACCGGTAAGAAGCCAGTGAACTGCCGTTCCCAGCGCTGGGCGTCAGCGCCCAGTCCGTCGTGCGGGCGCGACACGTAGAAAGCCGGCCCCCGGCTGTGTCCCGGCGCAGGCA
>JAMDCW010000032.1 GCA_023489405.1 Chloroflexota bacterium | reverse complement strand
CGTGAGGAGGCTGGCTGGCTCAGCGGTTTGAGATGGGCGAGCGCGCGCTTGTGTGCTTCTTCTGCTTCACGCTGAGCCCGTGCCACGCGCACGCGCCTTTTCATGACCCAAAATCCTGGGATGGAGCCGAGCGCTGAGAAGAGCAGGGCGAGCGGGAAAAACTGACCAACGGCTAGGAGGGTTTTGCTCAGATTGTGAGCGGTTGGCCCTGTGAAGTAGTAGGTGAAGAACCAGATGATCTCCCAAATGACTGCCATGGTGATGATGAGCCCGATAACCCGAGACCACGGCGGCTCGGGCATATCGGGGCGAACGGGGAAAAGCCTGTCTATCAGTGTACGGCGCTTGGGCGGCTGGGTTTCTGAGGATACTTCGGCGCGATCCGTGGCGGCTTGGGATGGAGGTTTGGGGGAGCGTGTTGGGGTCGGAGTGGAGGTATCTGCTGAGAGGGGTTTCTGGACTGGCTGGCTGCGCCGGAAGGATGGACGCGGTAAAGCTGGCATTAGTCCTCCGAAGTTCTGTGTGGTGAGCGAGCTGCGCTTGCTATGTGACGGCTAGGGTGATACTGGTTTGTCTGCTTGGCCTGGATGCGATCTAAGCGCCGCTGGAGGCTGGCGAGGTGAGAAGGGGCTGTCGCTAACTGGCGAGCACGCTGGGCCATTTCCAGTGCTAATTGCAGCGAACCGGCTTGGTGTTCATAGAATTTTGCGAGCCAGATGGCTGCTTGGAAACCAGGGCGCTCCCCTAAGCGTGCCGCGGTATGCATCAGTTTCAGAGCCTCGGACGTATCGGAGCGTTGTAGATGGCATTGAGCTAGCTGCCAGAAGACAGCAGCACGCTCTTCTACGGAGAGACTGCCGGTGAGGGCGCGGTGGAATGATTGTTCAGCGGCATTGACCTGGCCGGCTCGTAGCAGGATTCTGCCAATGGCGATGGCATCGCGAGGGTGAGTGTGGAGCGTGGCCGGCTGCGTGTGGCTTTGGGCGATAACGCTGGTGAGCGCGACCATTGCCAGGATATCTTGTTGATTATGGGCGAAGACTGGTTGAAGGTTCGTCAGGTCGGCACTATGGAGGTAGCGATAGTACAGCTCGGGAATCAGCGAGCTGGGGATGTCGTCGATTCGCCAGACATCGAGAATGTGGCGTTCGAGGTTGCTGAGTGCACAGCTCTGGAGGCGTGGACGCCAGAGCTGGCGAGCAGGTGGGAGGAGATCGAGGTGCTCTACCGGTAGGGCTAGATGTGTGCGGGTGATCAGGGCACGGGTGCGCAAGAGTGGCACATCGAAGGAACGACCATTGAAGGTGATGAGCACCGAGGCAGGTGAACAGAACTCCTCGGTTGCCTGGAGGAGCGCTCGTTCCCGACCGGGATTCGTGAGGAAGAGCTGACGGATGAATATTCCTTCGGGGATAGGACGAGCCAGCCCGATGAGGAAAGCGTAGCTATTCGCACTTCCTGTGAGGCCGGTACTTTCGATATCGAGGAAAGCATACTGGTTGGTTGAGGGAACGATCGAGAGGAATCGCTTGAGGTCTCCTGAGCGCTCGACGAAGCTGTTGAGTGCAATCCGGCCGTAGCGGTAGTGGTATGGGAAGAGATAGTCGGCGATGCGGATGCCCTCATACGCCTGCTCCGTATAGGAGACCTCGAGGGGTTGTGCCTCTTCAGTGGGCCGGTGTGTAAGAGGTGGTATCGGAAAACTCTCCAACCTCACGGTCCTCCAATAGGTAGCGTAGAAGCTGTCGACACCCCACCGCCAACGGTCTCCGGGCAGATCCATCTCGGTCACGTCTATTCCTACACGCACGCTGATGTCATCGCCCGATTCCACCGCATGATTGGCCAGGAAGTCTTCTATCCTTTTGGCTTCGACGACAACGGCTTGCCTACCGAACGATTCGTTGAGAAAGCCCGCAAGGTCCGCGCTCGCGAAGTCGGCAGGCGCGCCTTCATCGCCTCCTGCCTCGAGCTCTCCGCTGAGGTGGAAGATCAGTTCGAACAGTTCTGGAAACGCCTAGGACTCAGCGTCGACTGGCGCTTGCGCTACTCCACAATTGACCTACGCTCCCGGCGCATCTCCCAAGCCGCCTTCATCGACTTGGTCGAAAAGGAGAGAGCCTACCGCCAAGAGTCGCCAACCCAATGGTGCATCGAATGCGGCACAGGCGTCGCTCAAGCAGAGGTCGAAGACCGGAGCGGCATCCTAACCCTCTTCACCACCATACCGTTCACGCTCGATGATGGCACAATCATCCCCGTTGCCACCACCCGCCCAGAGCTCCTCGCCGCTTGTGTAGCGCTCATGATCCATCCCGAAGACCATCGCTATCAGCACTACACCGGCCAGCACGTACGTACTCCACTCTTCAACCTCCGTGTCCCCGTGATCGCCGATCCAAACGTCGATCCTGAAAAGGGCAGCGGTGCCGTCATGTGCTGCACATTCGGTGACGTCACCGACGTCGCCTGGTGGCGTAAGCACCACCTGCCTCTACGGATCGCAATCACCTCCGACGGGCGCCTCAATCACCTGGCAGAACCCTACGCTGGCTTACGTATCAAAGAAGCACGCCAGCGCATCCTCCAGGACCTCCAAGACGCTCACTTCATCCTCACCCAACAGCAGATTGAGCACACCGTCGGTGTCCACGAACGGTGCGGCACTGAAATCGAGTACCTCGTTGCCGGTCAATGGTTCATTCGTATCCTCGACATCAAATCGCAGCTCATTGAAGCCGGTCGTCGGATCGCCTGGCATCCTGATCATATGCGGGCCCGCTACGAATCCTGGGTCGAAGGCTTGAACTGGGACTGGAACATCTCCCGCCAGCGCTACTATGGCATCCCCTTCCCCGTTTGGCTCTGCCACGACTGCGGCGCCATCATCCTCGCT
>JAMDCW010000091.1 GCA_023489405.1 Chloroflexota bacterium | reverse complement strand
TGGCGAAGCTTCTCCAGGCGTTCCGGCGTGAGGCGACGGCGGGTTGCTTCTTCTCCCCACCAGAGGGCGGCACGGGAATCTGGTGGAATTTCGCCGGAGAGGTATTTGCTGGTGAGCAAGCCGCTGGCGAGGGGAACGAAGGCGATGACGCCTGTCCCGGCACGTTCGGTTTGGGGCAACAGGTCTTTTTCGATGCCACGCTGTAGCAAGTTGTACGCAGGTTGATGGATAGTGATTGGAGCCCAATCGTGACGTTCGCACATACGGACGCTTTCGGCGAAGTGGGCGCCATTGAAGCTACTGACACCGCCGTAGAGAACTTTTCCCTGGCGAATGAGCAGATCGAGCGCACCTAAACTCTCTTCGAGAGGGGTGTGAGGATCGGGACGATGGAGATAGAAAATATCGAAATAGTCGAGCCCCATGCGCTTGAGGCTCTGATCGCAACTTGCGACCAGGTATTTTTTGGAGAGCCACTCGCCGTAGGGCCCGGGCCACATCCGATAGCCAGCCTTGGAGCTGATGATGAGCTCGTCGCGTGGCAATTCGTGGCGAATAATCTCGCCGCTGATCAACTCGGAGTTTCCAGGAGGGCGTCCGTAGTTATTGGCGAAGTCGAAGTGGGTGATGCCGAGGTCGAAGGCACGGTGGAGACATTGGCGTGCCACTTCCGGGCCACGGTACCCGCCGAAGGTTTCCCAGCCACCAAGCGAGATGACTGGCAAGAGGAGACCACTGCGGCCACAGCGGCGGTAGTGCATGTGGTCATAGCGATCGGAGGCAAAGGTATCCTCAATACCCTGGGCGATGCGTGTTGCTGGTAAAGGTCCTTCTGCTATCAAGAACTGTCCCTTTCTATGACGGTGATGTCCTCTACCGGGTCGTGCACTATATGCTGAGTGTACTGTAGATCGAGCGAGGTCGTGAGGAGTAAAGATCTGTTCAGTACTGTTGGTCAATGAGAGGAGAAGGTGGCACTAGACTGCGTGGAGGCGGGGCCAGGAGAGCTCGAACCCCTGGGCGATACAGAGCTGCTGGAAGCTGGAGAGTTTCTCTGGGTGCTCTCGAATACTGTGTGGAGAAGAATCGGCAGTGAGGCAGTAGGCGGCAAGGAGGCCGGCGGCTTCGCCGATGTTCCACTCGACGGGATGGAGGCGATAGCAGCCATTGGTGATGTGGGTAACGCCGAGGTTTTTACAGGCGGGGAGAAGATTGCGCATACGGATGGGCAGGAGGGCGCCGAGTGGTATGCGGAATGGCAGCGAGTCGATATCGATGTAGTTGTGGTGGGAGGTGGAGGGGTGGAGGTCGATGCGATAGCATCCTACGCCGACGCTATCGGTAAACTCTTCGGCGAGTCCTGGCTGACTGCGTGCTATGCCACGCGCGACTGCGCCGACGTCGAGCTCGGTGACGGTATAAACGGCGCGGATACGGCGGCTCTCACGGATGTAGGGACATTGAGCCAGGCCGTCGCTGCTGCCGACGAGGTCGGGACGAAGGTACAGTCCAGGGTAACCGATCCGGCCGTCGGGACGAGGGGCTTCGGTCTGTAGCCAATACAGCAAGCTGAGGGAAAGCTGACGAGCTTCTTCGAGGCAGCGAGCGCGCTCTGCCAGTGGTTTATCGATGATGTTGCCTTCGAAATAGTCGTTCTGCGGCCAGTTGACGAGAGTGGCTTCGTGAGGTTGATGAGGAGGGAGGTAGTGGCTCTGGCAGATGATGCGTCGATAGAGCCAGAGAGACTGGCGCTGGTCGCTCTCGGGGAAGAGCGTACGATTCCGTGGCTGCAAGGTTATGGGATTTGGGTGAACCCAACTGAGCAGGGGAGTAGGCCAGGCTGGAGTGAGCGGAGGGATATAGCTGCGCCAGCGCTCATATTGAGCGGGACGATCGATGACGTGGCTGATGCCAGGGGTAGGATCATAGGCGACAGGAAAGCACCAGGTGAAACCCTGGACGTTGTCGGGCTGAGGTAGGCCACTGACGGCGTGAGGCTCACCGGTCTGATTCTGGCTCTCAGCACCAGTGACATATTCTGTGCCGGTTATAGGCAGGAGGTCACCGAGCTCAGTGGCGTCGAGGACGTAGCTGGCGGTGATGATGTATTCCTCATCTGTCTGGCGATTGTGGAGGTGAACGGCGCGGATGTGGTCACCATCGACTTCGGCGGCGATGGGGACGGTATGTAAGAGGATTTGGAGGAGTCCAGCAGCTTGAGGTGCTGCGAGAAGAGCTTCAAGCACAGCGAGAGCCACACGGAATTCGTGGCAGAGGCGTGAGACGGTTCCTTGCCCGGGGTTGAGCGTTGGGTTACGGAGGGCGGTGGTGGTGAGGGGATAGTAGCGACGGTAGTAGTCGCGGACTTCGTTGCGAAAGTGACGGTAGCGGCGGGTGCAACCAAACTGTTCGATCCAGTGATGCTCGTCGGGGGGAACCGCTTGAGCGGTGAGCTGTCCGCCGATCCAGCTCGTCTCCTCGGTAAGGATGACGCGCTTTCCCAGGCTCGTTGCCGCCATTGCCGCGGCGACGCCACCGGTTCCACCACCGACGATGAGGATATCTGTAGCTAGCTCTATGGTCACGCGAGATGTCCTTTTATCTAGTGTCTAGTGCTGCCACGTCCGTTGCACTTACTGCTGTCCGTAGCGAGGGCCGAGATAGGCGCCAGCCTGGATGAGGGCATTCTGGAGACGGTTGACGGGTACCGCTCGGGGTGAACAGCTCAAATGGATAGCCAGGGCGGCGGCCGTACCAGCAGCTTGTCCCATTGCGTAGCCTGGAGGCTGCACCCTGATGGCGCCAGCGGCTTCGTGAGTCGCTGAAACGCAACGGCCTGCAGCGAGGAGGCCATCGAGACGTTGCGGCACGAGAATGCGGTAGGGGATTTCATACCAGTTTCCTTTTGGTGTGCCACTCCCACGTCACCCCCTTCGATGTCGAAGCGCTCA
>JAMDCW010000048.1 GCA_023489405.1 Chloroflexota bacterium | reverse complement strand
GGTAGGGTATGGCTTGTACCGGTCGCCGCTTCAACTGCTGACGCATGGACGCCGCTGTAGAAGCATAGAGCACGCGGTAACCATCGAGATAGCGCTGGAAGACCCGGTGCAGATACTTTGAAGGGTCGAACACAAGCACCGCCGGCTCACTCCGGCGACCTGGCGCACGATCCGCGCGGCCAAAGTACCCTCCACGTTCATCATGTGCCGCTTCCTTAGTCAAGGGCAGTGCCAGCGTAAGAGTAGTGCCTTGACCCAGCACGCTCTGCACCCCTAGCGTGCCGCCATGCAGCTCGGCGAAACGCTTACTCACCGTAAGCCCCAAGCCAGTGCCGCCACGTCGCCCCCCAGACAATCGCGACTGCTGGAACTCCTCGAAGATACGCTGGATATCGTCATAGGGAATGCCAGGACCAGTGTCTTCGATATGAATGAGCAGTCGATCAGACGCTTTCTCTACCCGTACTGTCGCCCCTCCTTGATCGGTCAAGCGTGCCGCATTGGAAAGCAAGTTGATCAAGATCTGGCGGATGCGCGTTTTGTCGACAAAGACCGCGGGAAGATCCGGAGGCAGCTCGACGCGCAACCACAGATTGCGCGTGCGAAAGAGCGACTCCACGACGCGCACAGCCTCTTTGACGACGACTGAAATCGAGTGCCAGTCACGCTGCAGCGCCATTCGATCCGCTTCGATCTGGCTGAGGTCGAGGATGTCATCGACGAGCGCCGAAATGTGATAGGCATTGCGATAGACCACTTCCAGGTCGCGCTGATAGTTCGGCGGCAGCACTTCACCATAGGCGGATTCCGGCGCGAGCACCATCATCTCGCAGAACCCGATGATCAGATTGAGTGGCGTACGCAGCTCATGACTCACTGCTGTCGCAAACTGCGTCTTCAGCCGGCTCGCCTCCTGCGCTTGCTGGCGCGCTCGTTCTAGCTCCAGATTCAACTGCTGCAGCCGGTAGTTCGATTCGCTGAGCGTCTTCGAGAGGCGCACCAGCTCCGCCTGCCGTTCACGTGCCCGCTCTGTTTCTTGTAACGCTTTTTGGTAGCTGTTCATCGCCCAGCCGAGCGCCGCCCGCGTTGGCCGCGAAATCAACCAGTAGAGTGCGACACAGCACCACATCGCCGCCGCTATGCTCGCGGCGTTAAAAGGTGTAAGTGGCGGCGCTGCGTGCTGAACGACGTCGACTGCAAGCAGCACTGTCCCTGTGACACCAGATGCCACTCCAGCTTGCCAGCCCAGAGCGCTACAGATGAGCAACACACAAACAAGCAGCCAGGGAGCGAGCAGCACCTCTGGAAACACTCGAATGCCGGCGATCAGCACCACCATCGACCCCACCGATAGGAGCAGCGCCGAAAGCTCCGTATGCGTCCGGTTGACCCAGTAAGCCAGGAGTGCCACAAACGCCAGCGCTGCAAAGAAACCAAAGATCGCATACGTGATAGCTTCCTCACGCAACCCCCCTACGGCGAGAATGAGGAAGGAGACGCCTGTAACGAGCCAGATGCAATCGCGCACAATTGAGCGCGTGATCTCTCGCTCATCCGCTCCCCACGGACTTTCCGCATCTGTCGTAACCATTTCCGGGACCCTTCTCGCATGCTCCAAAATCGCATCGGCTCCGCGAAGCAGATCTGAGCGCAAATGCTGCTGCACAAACCCCCATCGAGAAAACCCTCAGGCGCTACTAGCACGGGGATAAGTCATACGCCATTGATTTGCAGGCAGACTCTCTGACACACATCTTGCCACAAAGCGCACCGGAAAATAGCACTCAATTCCTTATGATCCCTCCTACGCGCATGCATCCACCCAAGAGTGGCACACCAATCGCGTAGGCGCCACGAAGAAAAATGGAGGGAACCTACGCTCTTCCCATCTCTGAGAGGGAAGGTCGCCCCAGGAAACGATCTCGTCCTTCGACGAGCGCTGCCAGCTTACGATCCGCCACACTCCGCGGCAACATCCAAAGGCCGCAATCCGGATGCACCCAGCGTACTCGCCCAGGCCCTAAGATGCGTACCGCCTCCTCGATACGGCGCGCTACCTGGCCGGCGGATTCTACCTGATGATCTTTGATATCGATCACCCCAATGCCAAGAGCGATCTCCGGCCGGAGGTCGCGAAAGAAAGGAAGATCCGCGTAGCCGGTACGCGCAAACTCGAGGACCAGATGATCGACATGCACCTGGTTGAAAAAGCCGATCAGATCCCGCCACAAACCCTGCTGCACACGCTGCCCGCCGTAATTGCCGAAGCAGAGGTGCATCGCTCGCTGCCCTTGCACACCATCGAGCAGATAGTTGAGCGGTTCGTGTACCCAGTGAGCATCTTCAGGATGGCCGGGCAAGTTCGCTTCATCGAGCTGAATGACCGCTGCGTCGATATCGTCTACTTGGGACCTCAAGACGTGAGCGAGCGCTTGGGTAAGCGCTCGTACGTCGCCATAGTAGGAATCGAGGAGCGTCTTGGCAAGCATATAGGGAGACGTGATCGTGAACTTGAGCGGATGATGAGTGAGCGAGCGAATGAGCTCCCATGCCGCCGGGAGATTCAACGTCCCCTCACCGATAGGACCTTTCACCACACCCGCTGGTTGAGCGCGAAAGCCCATGCCAGGGAGCGCCCGAAAAGCAGCGATCTCACTACGGCTGAGTACGCTGGACACTCCTGCCAGTGGTCGCACAAAGTAGTCGATCATCCCGTTCGTATCCGGATGATTGACGTCGAAGCGCGATAGCTCGCCATCTGCTATGACATCGATCCCTGCAAGCTCCTGCGTCTTAAGCACCACCATCATGGCATCGCGCAACGCTGGCAGCGAGCGCTGGAGGTGTAACCAGCTTGGCGTGGGATAACTGCCTACGACAGTCGTCCTGATCTCGGGATCACTCACAAGAGCACCTTCCCTTTCTCTTCGTAGCCCCGACGAGCAGCGCTTCAGCTCACCGCCGTCGCCAGACTTGCATAACGCCACT
>JAMDCW010000127.1 GCA_023489405.1 Chloroflexota bacterium | reverse complement strand
TAGGCGATCACGGTGGAGAGGGGAATGGTAGAGGAAGCGCTGTTGCTTGCATAGACGGCAGACCACACGACACGGAGGAGGAAGATCTGGAGCAACACACCGAGCAGCTCGAAGGCGATATTGGCGCGGTAGGTGAAGAACATGCGTAGCCACATATTCGCCAACTGGATATAGCCCGGAAAATTACGACGAAACGACAGCATCGCGCACCGCTCGTTCTTCGTAGATCTGGTGGGTGACGGACTCCAAGACGGACTCCGCGAGGGAGAGATCGGTGATGGGATAGCGGGCAATGAGGGTGGAGATGAGCATAGGGGCGGTGACCACCTGAGGATCGAAGCGGAGCCGGACTTTAGCCTCATCGCGATCGATCTCTTCGGCGCCTGGGATATCGAAGAGTAGGTTCTCCTCGCTGCACTGGACCACTAAGACGCGCTCGTTGGTATACCGCCGTTTCAACTCCTCGATGGAGCCATCGTAGATGATCCGGCCATGATCGATGAGGAGAAGCCGCCGGCAGAGCGCTTCGACGTCACCGATATCATGAGTGGTGAGGAGAACGGTGGTGTTCTCAGACTGGTTGACCTCGGCGATTGCCTTGAGGATGCGTTTTTTCGCGACGACATCCATCCCGACAGTCGGCTCATCGAGGTAGAGAATGCGCGGCCGGTAGAGGAGTGCCGCCGCGAGGTCGCCACGCATGCGCTGCCCCAGGCTGAGCATACGAACCGGCGTCGTGAGGAACTCTTCGAGCTGCAGAGTATCGACAACCCAGGCCAAGTTTTGGACGTAGACTGCGCGAGAGAGCCGGTACATCTTCGCAATGAGCTTGAACGAGTCGATGAGCGGGAGGTCCCACCATAACTGGCTGCGCTGGCCGAAGACGACACCGATATTTTCCGCGTTCCGCTCGCGCTGACGCCATGGGACGAGACCGGCGACATCTACGGTGCCGCTCGTTGGCACCAAAATGCCGGTGAGGAGCTTGACCGTCGTCGATTTACCGGCGCCGTTAGGGCCGAGGTAAGCGACGATCTCTCCCTCTTCGATCTGGAAGCTGATGGCGTCGACTGCCCGCTTCACGTCGTACTGCGCCGAGAAAAGGCTCCGGAGCCCTCCAAGAAATCCCGGATGTCGACGTAGTATGCGGAACTCCTTCACCAGATTGTAAGCCTGTATCATAGCCATCGCGGTGTGACGCTCTTGCAGTTCAACTGGATTGTCTTCGGGGACGGTTCTGCCAGACGGCTAAGGAGAAAGTTTCCACGTATCACCGTGGAACAGCTACCGAAACCTAACTTCGTACATATGGAGCGCCTGATTACATATGGGGTAAACCCCGACGCGTACATCATAAATGCTCTCCTAGTATTAATAAAATCAATCTTTGCATCGAATATATAAATAAGAAAATATACGTTGTCAATAGATGCCGTGGTACTCCCTGGCTATCCCGTTTCACCCGGCGCCAGAGCAGAGATCGAGGAAATGCGAGCAGCAGTGTAGCCCCGATAACCACCTGTTGCTCTCAAATGAGAAGCTGTCCCTTTTGCTGACGGAGGCATCATGAACGTCCTTCCGCCAGTGACTCCCTGCACGAAAATCCAGGATAGCCACCCGATTCTACCGCGGGGAAAATGTCGATCGTGAACTGCTACCAAGAGAGTCTGTACGATGGTAATGAACGATAGAAAGCGTATACGCCACTGGCTGCGTGGTCTTGAGGGCGAAAGTCGACACCGCCACGAGGAGGCGGCGGGTACCTGAAGGTAGCTGGGACAGCGCAAAGGTACCGCGGTTCTGCGCATCGAGCGGCAGCGTGCTTACCGTGGTGTGGTCGCCTTCGGCGATGAGCGTGACGTGGAATCGCGCCGCAACGCGATTGGGGACGTAGAGCCAGCCTTGACCTCGCCAAGCTCCAGAGGTGCCGTCATTGCTGATGCCGAGCGCGGGAATGCGAATATCGCGGATAGCCGCTCCCGGGCCGCTGTATTCTTCATCGGTGATGTATTCGAAGCGCAGCTCGATGGTCTTGCCGGCAAAAGGTGTGAGGTCGGCAGTCTCGCTCCACCATCCGGGCGTTCCTTGAGATGTTGCTACGCTCTTCCCCGTATAGCCGGCGCCAAGGTTATTCCCCGTACTGTTGACAGTGGTCGTATGCGTTGCTGGAATGAGGATCCAGTGATGCCCTCCATCGGTTGACACTTCCACATAGAGGAAATCATAGTTGTGTTCGATGTCTAACCAGAGCTGGTAGTGGAGGTGTGCGTGAGTCACTCCTCTGAGGTCAAGCGTACGCGTCAATGTCGTATCCATGAGATCGCCGTGGTTGCTCCACCAACCAATCGCACTGCCAGCGCTCGCTGGAAGCAATGTCGTTGTCGTAGCGCCATGGAAGTGCAATGACGCGGTGCGATCGATCGGTGAGAGCGAGTAGTAGCGCGTGCCGTAGGGAACGACGTTCCCCTGAACGTCCTTTCCTAAGGGCTGAATTGCCGTAGGAGCAATAGGATGCGGAAGCGCTCGATAGGCAGCTAATCCGTGCGCTACTTGCCGGTTATCGAGAAGGTTGGCAATAGCCCACTGCTCGAATACCGCGTTCGCCGTCGTGTGATACTGCTGGAGGTACGTTTGAATCATCGCCCAGTTGCTCTCGGGCAGGCTGAGGAGCTGCCGAAACGTATGTGCCGTCCCGTAGTGTTGCTGAAGGAAGGCGAAGAAGAGGAAAGCGGCGCCGTAGTGCGCCAAGACCTGTTCTCCCCTGTCACTCCAGTCGGTGAGCTGAGTATCGGGGTGCTTCAGGAAAGCATCAGCAAGCTGAGATACGTTATAACCAGCTCGGTACTCGGCATAGACCGACATACCCTCGTTCGCCCAAGCGTCACCTTGGGGGTGCACTGTCCAATGAATCAGGTGCTGCAGCTCATGGACAAGGGTATCATCATATGCTCTGGAACCGATCCCCTCAGCGGCGACGTTGAGGTAGAGCGCATTGCGCTCGTTCGACGATGGAAGGACGCATCGTGTATAG
>JAMDCW010000051.1:1301-3055 GCA_023489405.1 Chloroflexota bacterium | reverse complement strand
CAGGGCGAAGGTGCCGAATCCCCAGCCCGCAATAAACCCATGCACAGCCGCCATTCGCAAGCTGACCGGACGGTACTCGCGTAGGGCATGCGCCCTATGCCGGTATTCGTCAGCGTTGTCATGCGAAGCAAACAGATGGCGGTTTAGTGAGTAGGGGTGAATGTGGAATACCCGTCCAAGACGCAGAATATAGGCTCCAGCAAGAGCCATGACAAGACCAACGAGGATATAGACGGCGAAATCGATATGCTCGTTCTGCAACCAGCGGGCCACCGCCGCATACGCCAGCACACTAGCGAACGCCCGTTGCGCGGTGAAGGCCAGGGAAAAGCTCAAGCCGCTCAGCAGCCCTCGCCGCGTCGAATAGGAACCGATGGCGTAGCTGAACGTGATCGGCCACGTATGTTCATCGGGAGTGATCCCATGAAGAGCACCGAGCAGGAAAGCGCTCAGGAGGATGAGCGGGAGCGATGCTCCTGAGCCGATCCCGAAGGGGATGCTAAACATTGCTGACACCTTACTGTATGACCCTTTGCCATTCCCACGGCAAGAATAAGAAAATGATACTCATTTTCATTTACTGTGTCAAGTGGCTGTAAGCTCCTCCCGAAAATGTCGCTGCTTCCTGCACTGAGAAAAACCTTCTTCCCCCTTGTTGGCATCGGGGGACCAGGAAGAGTAGTATGACCATGATCGTGAAGGGAGCCCCTGCCAATGAAGATCACCGGTTTGCGTTTCCGCGAAGTGTGTGGCCCACTGGAGTTCACAGACGTATTCTGGGAAGAACGGTTGGTCCGGCCCGGTTGGTCCCGCCGGTCGATGTCTATCCCGACCAGCGCTCGCGCGGCCCAGAACGCCTCGAGCGGCTCAACGAGCACGAGTATCTCGTGACCTCGCTGTTCCTTGAAGTACAGACAGACGGCACGCTCACCGGCCTTGCTGGCCCCATCGGCGCCGATCAAGCCTATATGATCGACCACGTACTCTCCCACGTCATCATCGGTGAAGATCCACTGGCAATCGAACGTCTCTGGGATCGGATGTATCGCCTCGCCATTCACGGTCGTAAGGGCGTCGTCATGCAAGCGATCAGCGCGATCGACTGTGCGCTCTGGGATCTCAAAGGGAAATGGGCGGTAGCCCCCGTCTACCAGTTGTTAGGCGGTCCGCTGCGCAGTGAGATACCAGCCTACGCCAGCGCTCTGGGCTACTCCATCGAGCCGGCAGCAGCAGCAGCGCGGGCCCGCGAGCTCATCGCCCAGGGATATCAGGCCACGAAGTGGTTCTTCCGCTATGGTCCAGGATCGGGACGGGACGGCATGCAGGCGAATATCGCCCTCGCCGGAGCCTTGCGCGACGCCATAGGGCCGGATCGGGATCTCATGCTCGATGCCTGGAATAGCTGGGATGTGCCCTATGCCGTCGCCATCGGCGAAGCTCTCGCCGCCGTTCACCCCCGCTGGTTGGAGGAGCCGGTACCGCCTGATCGTCTTGGTAGTTATGTTGAGCTCCGGCAGCGGCTGCTCTTCCCGATCGCTGGGGGCGAACACGAATACACGCGCTGGGGTTTGAAGCAGCTCATGGATGCCGGCGCCGCCGATGTCCTCCAGCCAGATATCTATTGGGCCGGCGGAGTTTCCGAGATGCTCAAGATCTGCACTCTGGCATCGACCTACGATGTCCAGATCATACCGCACGGTCACTCCACCCCCGCCACCGCTCACGTGCTCTTCGCCCCGCCCCCCCAGCTCTGC
>JAMDCW010000051.1:0-1291 GCA_023489405.1 Chloroflexota bacterium | reverse complement strand
GGGGGGGCTGGGCGAAAATCACCTCCAGTCGCGATATCCACTTCAATTAGCACGGCAAGCGCCGCCAAACGCCTCTCCCGGCAGCGCGCGTAGGCGCCTCTGCCGGCGTGCGTTCCCCCTAGGCTATAATAGCCCTACCCGGTGCCCCCACGCTGCTACACTCCTAAGAAGAGAGCGGAGAAGAGGAAGACGAGCGGTGGCTGCCCCCGATCACCAGGTGTCCGGTGCTGCGATCGATGCGCCGCAGCGTCGTGGACCTTCTATGCTCCTGGTCATACTGCTCATCGCCGTTGCCAGTGCTGCTGTCGCGACTGCAGCCGGCCTCGCTGTTGTTTCCGTGTTGCAGGCACGGACGCTCCTCGGCACGAAGCTTTCCCCGATAACACCCGCGGCCAATTTCACGCTGAAAGATGCTGCAACCGGACAGGTGCGCTCATTAGCCGCTTTCAAGGGCAAGGTCGTCAGTTTGACCTTCCTCTATACCCACTGTCCCGACGTGTGCCCGCTGATTGCTGGCAAGCTTAGCCAGGCAGATCAAGAGCTGGGCACTTCTCGCAACAAAGTGGAGATGCTCGCCGTCAGTGGCGATCCGAATGGCGACACACCGCAAACCGTGCAAGCCTTCGACCAGGCGCACGGTTTGACGCTGCCCAACTGGCACTACTTCATCGGTACCGCGCAGCAGCTTGTTCCCGTCTGGCGCGCGTACTACATCGGCAGCGATGCCGCTGCCGCACCCAGCGCCGCCGGTAAGGTCAGCAAAGCAACTCCCCAGTTGATCAACCATACTGCAATTGTCTATCTGATCGATCCTCAGGGCCGCCTACGTGTCGCGTTAGATGCCAGCTTTACCATCGGTGAGTTCATCCACGACGTCAAGGCGCTGAGCAACTAAGCCTTACGGTGTGCCTCAAAATACCGGCGGAGGACAGCATTCATTCGCCGTTGATACCCAGGCCCTCGCGCCCGGAAAAACTCGAGAACGTCAGCATCAATCCGGAGGGTGATCTGCCGTTTCGGGCCCGGCACAAAGACCGCTTCCTTCCAAAAGGACTCGTCCAGCGGGGGATTTTCGGGATCTTCCAATTCCGCGTCGGTGAGCTTATCCACGCGCTCCCAATCGGTCTGCGACGGCTTGCCAGTATCGTGCCTGTTCACGTAAATTGGCCCTCCTCAACGAAATGATCCGGTAACGGGCATCGCGGATGGTGTAGACACATACGCACACGCGTCCGGCGATCATCCCAATCACAATGTGCCGCACTTCGCCATAGTCATGCCGCGTCTCCAC
>JAMDCW010000027.1:10430-15977 GCA_023489405.1 Chloroflexota bacterium | reverse complement strand
AGGAGATAATCGAGAATCGGCCGGCCGGCGATCGGCAGCAGCGGCTTGGGACGGTCACGCGTCAACTCTCCCAGACGTGTGGCATAGCCTGCCCCTAGTATCAGTCCCTTCATCTACCTACTCCTTTAAAGATCGTCTGCCGTTGACCAATACCCCCGCTTGACGGGTTCATTATTGCTGACAATAACAGAAGCTTGCTGATCATGGGAAAGTTAGTGGTAGGCTTGTCAAGGGCAAGCATTCGGCGCTCGGCGCGGAGCGAGAAAGGACTATCGTGACTGCCTGGAACGATCTGTTGCAGCTCCTCCAGGAGCTTGCTGATATTCAAGCCGCCATTTCCTTGCTGGATTGGGATCAGCAAACCAAGATGCCGCCGAAAGGTGCTGGTGCGCGAGCGTATCAGCTCGCGACATTACAGGGTATTGCCCATGAGCGACTGACGAACTCTGCTCTACGAACCGCACTCGAAACCGCCGAACGGGAAGGGAATGGTCCTCTTCCATTCACCGGTGGTCTCGCCACCGGACTACTGCGAGAGACACGGCGTGCGGTAGAGCGCGCCGTGAAGCTGCCCACGGTGTTCGTCAAAGAGCTTGCCGGGGCGAGCTCACGAGCATTCGAGAGCTGGCATCGAGCGCGAGCGGCATCGCAGTTCTCTCTCTTTCAAGGCGACCTCGCACGGCTCGTCGATTTGAAACGGCGCGAAGCAGCTTACATAGGGTATGTCGCAACCCCTTATGATGCCCTCCTTGACGAGTATGAACCAGGGCAGACAACCGCAGCTACCGCGGCGGTCCTGGTGCGCATCCGGCAACCAGCCGTCGATCTCCTTACTGCTATTCGCCAGAGCGGGCGAGAGCCCAACCGCGGTATCCTTACCCAGCACTTTCCTACGGATCAACAGTGGAAATTTGGCCTCGATGTCCTTCAAGCGATGGGGTTCGACTTTGAATCTGGCCGGCAAGATACCTCACCTCACCCTTTTACTACAAGTTTCTCTCCAGCAGACGTCCGCATAACGACGCGTGTCTATGAAAACGAATTACCTGTTGCCCTTTTTGGCACAATCCACGAAGGTGGCCATGCACTCTATGAGCAAGGTCTCGCTCCGGAGCTTACCCGTACCCCACTCGCTTCCAGTCCTTCACTGGGGATGCACGAATCACAGTCTCGCCTATGGGAGAACGTTGTCGGCCGTAGTGCCCCCTTTTGGCACCATTGGTATCCTCGCTTGACTGCAGCTTTCCCGGCACAGCTCGGCAATGTCTCTGAAGAAGATTTCCTCCTGGCCATCAATCATGTGCGTCCCAGTTTTATCCGCGTGGAAGCTGATGAGGTGACGTATAACCTCCATATCATCCTGCGCTTCGAATTAGAGGTAGCGCTCATCGAAGGTGCTCTTGAGGCGAACGACCTACCGGATGCCTGGAATCAGAAAATGGCCGAGTTGCTCGGCATCGTGCCCGAACGCGATGCCGATGGTGTGCTCCAAGATGTCCACTGGTCGTACGGCTCGTTCGGCTACTTCCCCACATATACGCTTGGCACGCTCTATAGCGCTCAAATCGCCGCAGCGCTGCGCCGGATATTTCCTGATTGCGAAGAACGTATCGCGCGGGGCGACCTGCTTTTTATCAGAGAGTGGCTTCGCGAACGGATCCACCGGCATGGCGCCACCTATCAGGCGGAAGAGCTCTTGCGCCGCGTGACAGGAGAGCCGCTGAATCCCCAGTATTTCCTTGACTATGTCCAGCAGAAGTATGCTCTGCTCTACGGCCTGTGAGTGGGAAGGCTGCAGCAAGCGACATTATGGCGAGAGAATCCTCTGATAAGGCACAGGGGCGCAGCCGCTTAGATACCAAGTGGCTGGGGCGTGTGCTGTCTGCGCTCACTGGCTGTGTGAGCTGGTAGCAGCCTGCTCCAGTAAATCCAGCCCACGTACCAGGACAGGGTCGGCGAGCGTTGGTAACTGAGTGTGCATTGTGGGAAACGCGAGTGTCGCGGGGAATATCGGGCTGTCATTTTTAGGAAGCGAGACGAGAATGTCCGGCTTAATACCGTGCAGCCAGAGTGAGGCGCCACTGGGGGTAAGCCACTCTTGCGTGCCGAGGAAAAGTGCCGATCCATCCTGAAGACGGAAGGTAGAGAGAACTGTTCCTGTGCCAAGGGTTTGGGTGCCGATGATGACTGCCCGATGATTATCGCGCAGTGCCGCGGCGAAAATTTCCGCGGCGCTGGCAGTATCGTGATTGACGAGCAAAACCAGTGGCGTCGTTGTATCCAGAGGAGTTCCTGCGACCGCTATCCGTTGAACGGCCCCCTGGGCATTACGTTCTTCGAGCACCGTTCCGGAGGAGAGAAATGTGCTCGCAGCGGATATCGCTTCATCAAGAAGGCCGCCGGGGTCATTCCGGAGGTCGAGGAGCATCGCCAAGGCACCAGCGGCCTTAGCCTGCCGGACTGCTGCACGGAGCTCACTGGTTGTTCCCATACTAAAGTCACGGATAGCTATATCGGCAAATCGCGTCCCTGGCGCCATTGCCCAGCGGACGGAAGCGACGTGGAGAGGCTTCCGTGTGAGGGTGAGCGTACGCGTGCTCGTGCTTCCTGCCGGCGCAATGGTGAGCGTGACCGTTGTACCTTGCGGACCTCGGATTAGCCGAGCGATATCCGTGAGGTTCATGCCCTGTACCGAGCGGTTGTTTACCGCCAGGATGGTATCTCCGAGCTTGAGACCAGCCTGGGTAGCAGGACTTTGAGGGTACACTTGGTCGATGACGATCTGGCCGCTACGAGAGATGAGGACTACGCCAATTCCGGTTAGGCGCCCCTGGAGGCTTTGTTCTTGCTGTCCGAATTCCTTCGGCGTGAGGAAGCGCGTGTGATAGGGATCGTCAAGGGTTGCCAGCATGCCGCGAATAGCGCCGTACTCCATCTCGTGGGGATGAACCTTTTGCCGGTCGACGTAGTGTTGCATGACGAGAGACCACGCTTGCCAGAACACTTTGATCTCTGCTTCCCCAGCAGGCACTCCAGCGCTTATACCGAGCAAGGTGCGGATGATCGGGGCACTCCAGACGCCCGCCGAGAATGAGATGAGGCAGAGAAAACCCATACTGAGGGAGACGAGAAAAATACGCCATGACCGTTGCATGCAGAAAGAGCCTCTCGGAGTATATCCCCATGTATGATAGAGTGAGCCACCGAGTAGGGGTGAGCCGGTAGGATAATCGGGCAAGGTGGAAGAGATTGCAGATTAGTGTGACCATTCCAAACTGGAACGGTCAGCGCCTTCTCATCCCTTGTCTCGATGCGCTACAGCACCAAACACGCTTGCCTGATGAGATCGGTAGAGCTCCTCCGGCGACGCTACCCGGCAGTACGCCTCGTCCAGCTTGGTAGACGTCCGGGAATCGCTGCCGCCTTCAACGCGTGTATTCGCAGTGCACGGGGCGATGGCATCGTGTTGCTCAATAATGACACCGAGCCTGCACCACGCTGGCTGGAGCACCTGGAAGCAGCCTGCGGCGCTGATCCACACATTGGAGCATGTGCGAGCAAAATCCTCTTTATCAAAGATCGTAAGACCATCAACTCAGCAGGAGATTTCTATCGTCGTGATGGCACTCCGGGTAACCGGGGCGTGTGGGAGATTGATCGAGGCCAGTATGATCAGAGCCCTCACGTCTTCAGCGCAATGGCAGCCGCAGCGCTCTATAGGAGAGCGGCGCTCGAAGATGTCGGACTCTTCGATGAAGGCCTGGTCTCCTACTGCGAAGACATCGATTGGTCGTTCCGTGCTCACCTTCGGGGCTGGCACTGCCGCTTCGCCCCTCACGCGGTGGTCTATCATCACGGCAGCGCCACCGGTGGGGGAAGCTATGCCTCATACCGCTGTGGTCGAAACTTCGTTCTGGTGTTTGTAAAGAATATGCCGGGAAAACTCTTCCGACGGTACTTGCCGCTCCATGTGGCGCGAGAGCTGTGGCTGTCTTTGAAGGCATTGCCACATGGACGTGAACCTGCCGCACGAGCCTGGTTGCGTGGCCAGGGCGCTGCTCTCTTCGCGCTGCCGCGCTATCTGCGCTTACGCCACGAGGTCCAGCGGCAACGACTTGTTGCAGAGGAAGAGATCGATCGGCTCCTCAGTGGTGATTGGCATTTTTGGCGATGACTCAACACGGTGGCACGCGTGAACACCTTCCAGAGGCCCTGCTTCAGGGTGTCGACCTCATCATCCCCGCCTACAACGAAGAGACCCGCCTTCCGGAGACGCTCGAGCGTGTCGTCGCCTACTTGCGCCGCCAGCCGTATCCGTGGAATGTCATCGTTGTGGATGACGGAAGCGATGACCGCACCCTCGCCATCGCCCGGGGGTGGCAAGAGCAGGAGGCGCGCGTCCAGGTCATTGCCAGCGACCATCGTGGCAAGGCATATGCGGTACGTACCGGCATACTCGCCGCCCAAGCGCCATATGTCGTGTTTTCCGACGCCGACCTCTCTGTGCCCATCGAAGAGCTCGAGCGCATCTTGCCGCTCCTGTCTGGTGGCGCCGACGTCGTCATCGGCTCTCGGGAAAGCGCCGGCGCCCATCGTTACAATGAGCCAGCGTACCGGCACGTCATGGGACGTGTCTACAATCTCCTGTATCGTAGCGTGCTGCTGCCAGGAGTTCGGGATTCCCAGTGTGGTTTCAAGGGATTTCGTACGGCAGTGGCCCACCAGCTCTTCCAGCGGATGTTGCTCTACGGCGCTGATGCCGAGCCTGTTCGCGGGGGAATGGTAACGGGTTTTGACATCGAGCTCTTATTCCTCGCCCGGCGATGGAAGTTGAATGTAGTGGAGGTAGGCGTGCAGTGGTACTATGGCCGGGCAAGCAAGGTGCGGCCGGTGCGTGATACTGTGCGTATGGTAGGTGATGTGTTGCGTATCCTGCTCTATGCTCGCTTAGGGCGGTATAACCAGCAGCGATCGGAGCATGCTTCGTGACGAGAACGGTACCGGCGGAGGCGCCTGAGGCGACGTCTCACGAAGGCAGTCAGAAAGCGGCATTCCCTCAGGGGCGTTTCGATCTTGCCCTCTTGGCGCTCATTCTCCTGGCATTCCTTGGGCTCGGCGTTGTTTGGGATGCGGTGACGCCGCCATTCAATAATCCCGATGAACCGGCCCACTGGAACTATGTGAAATTTGTCGCGACAAACTTTCAACTGCCAGTTTTACGTCCTGGAGATGACCCCGCCCACCTTTTGAGCACACTTGTCAGCGAGCATTTTCCTCCCGGGCAGTCGATCGCTGCTATTCGCTACGAATTCCATCAGCCCCCACTCTACTACGCGAGCGCCGCTGTCCTCTATAAGCTGACACTCGGCTTACCACAGCGGCAGCACGTTGAAGTGGTGAGGTTACTCTCGTTGCTCTACGGCGCGGCCACCGTGTGGCTGTCATGGTTATTCGCCCGGCTTCTGGCGCCGCGTGAACGCTGGTTAGCCCTGGCAACGGCGGCTTTCGTGGCCTTTGTTCCTATGCAGATCAATATGGCCGCCGCGG
>JAMDCW010000027.1:0-10420 GCA_023489405.1 Chloroflexota bacterium | reverse complement strand
CAAACGGCCGGCTGAACTCCGTCATGCTGCGCTGCTGATAAATGTAAAGTTGTGCTCCTGCTCCGCTGGTTGCAACGCGGCGCCGGCTGGAGCGGTGCCATTGCCATCGGTGTTGTGATGGCCCTGGGCGCTCTCACGAAAGTTTCAACGCTGGTTGCCCTACCACTGACGGTTCTCGTAGGTTTCCTGCGCTGGCGGCGCGCCGATGCCGGGCACGATTCTCTGCCACCGCTTGGGGTCCTGATCGTGAGCGGCTTGGTCACGGTTCTCGTATGGGGATGGTGGGTCATTCGCAACATGCTCACCTACGGAGTGCGCGATCCACTGGCCTTGACGATCAACCGCATCGTTGTTGCTCAGCCATTGACCGGTCCAATAACGCTGACGACGGTGAAGAACTTCGCGACGGTAACGTTCCACTCGTTCTGGGCGCAGTTTGGCTGGATGGGGATACCGGTGCCAGCGGTGTACCCACCGTTGGAGCTATTGACGCTGCTGGCCTTTGCCGGAACTCTCGTTGCTCTGGTACGTTTCGTCGAAGCGCATCCTGGTGAATGGGCCTTATCGGCTCGTGGCGGTGAGATCCTCCTCTTGGTGAGCTGGCCTCTGCTCGTGCTGGCCTCCGTCGTGCAATACAACCTGACGTTCATCCAAGAGCAAGGACGTTACCTGTTCCCTGCTATCGGCGGTTTTGGTCTCTGCTTCATGCTGGGCCTTTCACGCCTTGCCGGTCCCCGCCTATCTCCTTTTGTCCTCTCCGCTGTCTCTTTCTTGCTTTTTCTCCTCTGTATCGTCCTGTTGCGTAACGTGGTCATTCCTGCCTGGCACTCCTAGCCCGAGCCCCTGCTAGAGCGGTGGCAACAGCAAGGTTTTCAAGCTGTTTCCACTGCGAGCTGCTGCCATAGCTTCCGGGAACTGGGCAATGGGGAAGGTTGCGCTGATGAGGGCGTCGACGTTGACTTTTCGGGAAGCGAGGTAATCGATCGCTTTCGGATAGCAGTAGGGGCCCAGATGGCTGCCGTGAATAGTCAGCTCCTTCTGGTCGCCGACAAGGGTCCAGTTGATGGTCGCAGGCTCATTGAGAACGCTGAAGGCGACGAACGTGCCTAGCCGGCGCAACATTTCTAAGCCCTGTTGGGCGGCTGCTGGGTGGCCAGCCGCTTCGATGTAGACATCGGCGCCATAACCGTTGGTAAGGCGCTTGACTTCTTGAACGGCGCCGGCTGTCATTGGATTCAGGGTGATATCGGCTCCCAGCTTCCGGGCGAGATCGAGGCGATACTGTTTTACATCGACGGCGATGAGCGTGCGCGGATTATAGAGCCGGGCTACTTGGAGCATGCAGAGACCGATATTGCCGGCACCAGCGACGACCACGGTATCATCGGGCTGGATATTCCCTCGTTCCACTGCGTGGACGGCGCACGCGAGCGGCTCGATATAGGCCGCCTGCTCTGCGGAAATCCCGGCGGTGATCTTGTGGATCCGGCTGTTGCGCGGGAAGAGCATGAATTCCGCCCAACCGCCTTCTGCTCGCTGGCGCTTGAAGCCGAAGATGACGTGGGGCTCGCACATCCAGTAGTGCCCATCGCGGCAGAAGCGGCACTGATGACAAGGGATGATCTGTTCCGCGATCACGTGATCTCCCGAATCGACGCCGTGGAGCTCGCGAGCGCCTTCTCCCAGGGCGACGATGTGTCCAGCGAACTCATGGCCGGGGATGACCGGCGCTTCGCAATAGCCCCCTGTGCCGTTCTCTCCCCAGAAGAGCGGCCCACCAGCATAACATTTCATGTCGCTCGCACAGATACCGGCTGCGCCGATCTGGATCAGCACCTCTCCGGGTCCCGGCTGGGGTACCGGACGGCGTTCGACGCGATAGTCGTGAGGACCGTAGCAGACGACGCATTGCATGGTCGTGGGTGACATAATGCTCCTCTCTGCCGCTTCATCGCGGTATTTCATATTTCAATGGTAGCGAAGGGTAATGGTGATGTACACGCCGTCGTGCTATGCTCGGCAGGAAGGAAGAGAGACGATGCAGGCTGGAGCACAACTTTACATTTATCAGCAGCGCAGCATGACGGAGTTCAGCCGGCCGTTTGGTGAAGCGCTGGCGGCGGTGCACGCGGCTGGCTACGCTGGAGTAGAGCTAACGCTCTCTGCCTTGGATGCTCCCGGCGCGGTGGAGCGCCTAGGTGCCTCGCTGGCGCGCCCGGCTGTCAGTGGACACGCTCGGTTCGCGATAATCTCGCGCTGAGCCGTACGTGGCTAGCGAGCATGTTCGGGGTCTAAGCGAATAGTGATTTTGAGGAGGCTGGAGGAACGGATGAGTGAACAGATGACGCGCCTCGAGCAAGGACTTTTGCACCTCCGGCGGTTCACTGATGCTACCTACGCCTACCTCATGGGGCGGCAAGTGGACGAGCTGCGTGAACGCTGGCGCCGGACGCAAGAGCTGATGGGAGAATCGATACGGCGCGTGGACCTTCACAGTCACACCACCTACAGCGACGGCACAGCCTCCGTCGCGGAGATGGACGAGTGGCGGCAACGCACCGGCATCGACGTACTGGGAATCACCGATCACAACACCTTGGTGCAGGCAGACGATTGTCGCCGTTATCCCCAGCTCTTAGTCGGGGAAGAAGTTACCGGTGAGCATCATCATGTACTCATTCATTTCCCGGAGTCGCTGATCATGCCTGTTCATCAGCTCGCAGGGGAGGTGGAGAATATTCGGAGGCAGCAGCGCATTCCGCTTATCGCCCACCCGACCGGATGGATGGGGCGAGTGTATGAGGCCACGCGTATCGACGCGGTACGTATGCTGAGTGGCCCTTTCCTCATGGAAATCGCTAATGGGGCCGGCAACTGGTACGACTACCGAGATAGTACCGATGAGAGTGCGCGTGGCCTGTGGGATGAGCTTCTCCTCGCTGGAATACCAGTCATAGCGACGGGCAATTCCGATGCCCATCGAGGGGCCAATGTCGGTCTCGTCTGGAACGGCGTCCCCACTGCTGCAGAGGACCCAGGAGCGATCTATCAGGCGCTGCTCTCTGGTTGCGGCTTTGTCAGTAACGGTCCGGCGGTAGTGGTATCCGCTGACGGGATGGCGCCAGGTAGCCCGGCCATAGTACCGCAGCGGCAGCTTGCGCTGCATATCCGCACCGCCGATAGCGCTGGGCTGGCACGATGGCGGGTCGTAGGCGACGGCTCTACCGTTCAAGAGGGCGACTGCGGCGGGAAAACTCTCTTAGACGTCAACCTCGATCTTCCCGCCGGCCATGTCCGTTCCTATCGCGTGGAAATTGTCAGCAGCGACGGCCGGCAGGCTTTCTCGAACCCTTTCCGGTTTTCTCTGCAAAGCGATGTCTGAGAACTTCTCAGGGGGTGGATGGTGCGCCGTAGTTAATCAAGGATATTCTGGACCATTTTCCAGGTCTGCTGTTGAAGCACCCATAGGTGTGCTGGAGGGTGAATAGCAGGAGATGATCAAGTACATCGGATCGAAGCGAGCGATACTACCACAGATCATTGCGATCGTGAGACGCATTCCAGACGTCCATCGAGTCTGCGACCTCTTCGCAGGGACCACACGAGTCGCCCAAGCGCTAAAGATACAGGGACTATTCGTCGTCAGCAACGACCTCGCCTCGTACAGCGAAGTGTTCAGTCGCACGTACATTCAAGCTGACGCCAGAACGGTAGATAGAAAGCGCATTGCGGAGTTACTGGCATACCTCCAGCGCGTATCTCCTCATCCTGGATATTTTACACATACATTTTGTGAAGAGGCACGCTATTTCCAACCCCACAATGGTGCAAAGATCGATGCCATACGACAGGCTATTGATAGTGTCGCTACCAATGGCGAAGAGAAGTCAATCCTCCTGACGAGCCTCCTTCTGGCAGCAGATCGAGTCGATTCGACGACCGGCTTACAGATGGCCTACCTCAAGGAATGGGCGCCACGTTCCTATCAACCGCTGGAGCTACGCATGCCTCATTTACTCCCAGGCGAAGGGTTGGCCCTGAGAAGAGATGCTAATCTCCTCGCCAAGGAGCTGGACGATATCGACCTCGCGTACATTGATCCGCCATATAACCAGCACTCGTACTTCTCTAACTACCATATATGGGAGACGCTGGTGCGCAATGACAGTCCGGAGACCTACGGAGTAGCGCAGAAACGCGTCGATTGCCGTGTCAATAAGAGCCCGTACAACTTGAAGAGCGAGATACGCGCCGTATTCCAGGACCTCGTATCTTCACTCCGCGCCAAGTATCTCCTCATCTCCTTCAACAACGAAGGCTTCTTAGATATAGATGACATAGAAGGCATACTGAGTGAAGTAGGTTATGTAGCTTACGTCGGTATCGACTTCAAGCGCTACGTCGGTGCACAGATCGGCATATTCAACCCATATGGGGAGAAGGTTGGTAAGGTATCCCACCTCCGGAACCGCGAATACCTCTTTCTCGCCGGTCGAGATCGCCAAATCGTCGAGGAAGCAATGAGGCCCCTCCGCCTAGCAGACAGCTTGCAACAGGCCGACCTCTTCTCTGTGGAACCAGCTTCATAGGAAGCTACGGTGGGTTGCTCGTACGCCGGGATTCCTGCGCCTTGGACGGACCCTGAAGGGCCAGTGCACAAGGCGTCCAACCATCGCACGCTCGGCCGACGTGCCACACCCATGCTACGATGAGGACGGTCAGGGCCGGATGGGTCCCCTTTCAGACGAAACCCCGAGTCCCTAGCGAGAGAAGGTGAAAAATACATGGCAGCAAAAACAATTACAAAGAAACTATTTATTAAAGCGGCACCAGAAAGAGTTTTTAAAGCACTCACAGGAAAACAAGAATTAGAACACTGGTTTGTACAGGAAGCTATTGTTGACTTGAACCCTGGAGGGGAAATTCATACAAACTGGGCACCTGGTATGGGTGAGCATGGGAAAGTAGTGGCAGTGAAGCCTTCTGAGTTGTTCAGTTTTACGTGGGAAGGACAATTTTCTCCTAGTCCAACAACCATTACTTTTGCATTAGCGCCAGAGAAGGATGGTACCCTATTAACACTTACACATAGTGGTATTGGTGAAGGAAAAGGATGGGAAGCGTATAGCAATATGGGCAACGAAGGTAAGGGATGGGAAGCCCATCTTAAAGATTTACAATCTTGGGTTGAAACGGGAACATGCCCACCTCCCGGACCAAGAGGATAATACTTGTTTAAGATATTTGTAAAAAGGTCAGCAGAGTGATTACACGAGCTGGCTTTTTTGCTATGTAAAGGATCAGTATGTCAAAAAATTTGATAAGTTTTCAGCGAGAATACTATCATTTTTTCCTGATGTTATCTGGTATTACCTTTACAAAGCTGAATCTTTTGAAGCATTCCTGTATTTGGCAATTATTGTGATCTGTGTCAGAAGGTTACTCCCGTAGTTGTGAACAGATAAAAGCATACAAACCAATATGTTTTTATCTATTCATATTCTTAGTTTTGCAACGGGTTCATCAGACCAATCCACTACACGCCTGGCTTGTTGCCGCCTCGCACTGCGACGGACGTGCGGTGGAAGAGAAAATCTCCCGAATACGCCTCTCAACTTGATGCGTATGTGCAGGCTTTCTCCACGAAGAGATGCTTGAGGAACGTGGAACCGTCATTTTGGCGTGACGACGATGCCGCTGAGGATGAAGCGCTGGCCAAAGAAGAAGAGACTGATGGGAACGAGGGCGACGACGAAGGAAGCAGCCATGAACTGGTTCCAAGCGGTGCAGTCGCAGCTTGAACGGAAAGCGGCGAGAGCCAAGGAAACGGTGTATTTCGTATTCGAGTTGATATAGATCAACGGCGCGAGGAAGTCGTTCCACACCGCTTGAATATGGAAAATGAGCCCCGTGGCTACGACCGGTAAGGACAGCGGCAAGGCAATTTGCCAGTAAAGACGGATGTACCCACAGCCATCGATGCGTCCCGCCTCAAAAACTTCTTCAGAGATCGTTGCGAAAAACTGGCGAAAGAGGAAGATCTGGAAAGGGAGACCAAACCACGCTGGCACGATCAGGGGAAGGTAGGTGTTGATCCAACCGAGCTGCTTGAAGAGCACATACTGGGGAATCATCACCGCGGCGTAGGGCAGCATGAGTGTGCTCAGGACGAGCAGGAAAAGGATGCCTGAACCAGGAGCTTTAATGCGGGCGAAGGCGAAAGCCGCCATCGATGACGAGAGAACCCCACCAATAGAAGAGAACACGGCAATTTCGATGGTATTGCGAAAGTAGATGGCAAAGGGCTGTGATGTCAACCCCACGGTATAGCCTTCGAGAGTCGGTGGGTTGGGGATGAAGGTTGGCGGGTATTCCAAGATCTGGGAGACGTGTTCGAACGAGGAAACGATCATCCAGAATGCCGGAAAGATGAAGAGGATAGCGCCAGGGATGAGAATGAGGAATGCCACGATGGCCGTCACTACGCGCATGTGTGAACGGTTAAAGCGCAGAGAAAAGGCGTGTCCTTGCTTCACAGGAGCTACTTCAAGCATCGATCAGTTCCTTGCACTAGGACAGCTCACCGCCGTAATACACCCATCGAGCTGATGAGCGGAAGACGAGAACCGTAGAGATGAGAACGATAGCGAAGAGAATCCAGGCTTGCGCAGAGGCAAGGCCCATCTTGAAGTAGTCGAAAGCATTTTGATAGAGATACAAGTTGTAGAAGTATGACGCGTAGTTTGGTCCACCTTGGGTGAGGATGTACGGCTGGACGAATGTCTGGGAGGCGCCAATCAACCCGAGGATGAGGTTGAGCAGCACAACCGGCGAGACCATCGGAACGGTAATGGACAGCGCGCGGCGAAACGCGTTCGCTCCGTCAATCTGGGCCGCTTCGTAGAGCTCGCCAGGAATGGCTTGCAGACCAGCGAGGAAGATGACCATGGCGCCCCCAATTCCCCAGACGCTCATGATGACGAGGGCAGGAAGCACCCACTGCGGATTACCTAACCAGTCTGGTCCTTTCAGCCCTGTGATACTGCGGATAAACCAGTCGATGATGCCGAATTCCGGCAGGAAAAGGAACATCCAGAGAACGGACGTTGCTGCTACTGGTAAAACTGTCGGTAAGTAGTAGATGGTGCGGAAAATGCGCATGAGAGGGAGCCGCAGGTTGAGGAGGAGGGCGCAGCAGAAAGCGAGCGCGAGGTTCAAAGGAACGCTCACGACGGCATAGATGCCGGTGATGGCAAGAGAATGCCAGAAGAGCTGATCGCGCAGGAGATGGGCATAGTTGTGCAGCCCGGCCCAGGATGGTGGTTGGAGCACGCTGTAGTTGGTGAAACTGAAATAGAAAGAAGCAACAACTGGATAGAGCGTGAAAATGAGGAAGCCCAGGATCCAGGGAAGGATGAAGAGGTAGAACCAGATGATGCGCTGCCGCTGGAGCGAGCGCGTACGGACGGCCGGGCGCGAAAGCACGCTGATTCTAGCCATGAGGGGTCTTTGCTTCCTAGCTGAGGCTCTTGAGAATGCCGTCCCATTTCGCCTTCACCTGGGTCAGGGCATTCTGGGCGGTTTGCTTGCCGATCCAGACAGGCGCCATGAGCTGACTGAAGGCATTGGAGAATTCAGCAGGACTGTAGATGATGTTTGTCGGATCACCGAAGCCGAGCTTGATGCCTCCTTCGAAGACACTCTGGAAGCTCTTGAGGTCCATGGAGAAGCCGGGGATGCTCTGTACTCCCTTGGACCACTTGGTGAAGTAGCTGGTATCTGCAATTGGTGGATTGTCTTTCGCATATTCAATGAGATCGTCTGCCCCCTTGCCACGGGAGGAGAAGAGTATCAACTGGAAGCCGGCGTCAGGGTTTTTGCTCCCCTTGCCTAAGTACCAGGCGTTGTCTTCACGTTGTGAGGTATTGCGCTTGCCAGGTCCCCACGGAAACGGCGCTATCCCCCATTCGAAGTGCGGCTTCGCTACCGCCGCCTGCCGTTCCAGCCAGCCGGCAGCCACTTCGACGATGCCTACCCGGCCGCTGAAGACGGGATTACCCTGCGAGCTGAGCGCCTGGGCGTCTGTCGGTGTTGGGCTCACCCCGTACTTCAGCGTCAGATCAGCGAGCCAGCTCATTGCTTCGACGATTGGTTGACGGTTGGGATAGGTCTGGGCCGGTTCTTTCCCCTGGTAAATGCCGGAATCTTCCGGTCCGCCTTTGTCGTTGAAGGGATCGGCGTTCCAGAGCCAGCCGAGAGAGCCAAGCGCTCCCGCGCCCATAATCAAACCATAGGTCGCTGTAGCTGGATTTCCTGTTTTATGCGTGAGTGCTTTAGCTGTCTCGAGAAGTTTGTCCGTGGTCCAGCTCTTGTCGTTCCAGTCACTCGGGGGCAGCGGTACGTTGTACTTCTGAAACATCGTCTTGTTGTAGACGAGAAAGACAGGATTGCTGTTCCATGGCACCGCCATCAGCTTGCCATCGACCGAATACTCCTTCCGGTAGATGCTGAGAAGATAGCTTGGATCAACTTTCGCTTGTCCGAAGTAGGTAGTCAAGTCAGTAAGCAGGTTCTTTTTGACGAGGGTCCAGAAGCCGGTATTCCCCCAGTCGGTATAGACCTCCGGAACGGTGCCTGCCGCTACCAGAGCCAGGAGCTTCTGGCCATAGGCCGTGCTCCCCGGTAAGATGACTTGTACTTCGACGTTCGGTTGAACTTTTTTGAAGTCGGGCACGATGCCATTACGCGAGAACTTGCTGAGGAGTGGATCTTCGGGAACGAGCCAGGTGACCTGGCCTTTGGCAGCCCCAGGAGCTTGCGACGCCGCTGCTCGAGATGCTGTAGCGCTGCTCGCCGCGCTCCGTGTTTGGGGCGCTCCTTGCGTAGAAGAGCTGGCTGTGCGCACGGTGCTCGCGCTGCTAGAACCGCAGGCTACCAGGAGCGAGAGCATAGGGGGAATGCCCACCACTAATGCACTCTTGCGGAGAAGGGACCGGCGGCTGAGTGAGATAGACTGATCAAGCATCGTGAAAGCTCCTCTCTTAATAAGTAACTAAGTAGACCCTTGGAGGAAGGTGCGCAATAGGGTGAGTTGCGCCGGCAGAGCCAGAAACCGCTGAGCGATACGTCGAGCGCAGTATACATGCTATTACAAGCCGGGAAGCGGTATCGTAGTCACAGCATAGTCACAATATAGTCATAATTCAAATGCCTGACAGATGACAGATCGCAGCGATCCGATGAGCGCAGTGGTCAACCTGGGGTCGTGAGGAGCGTGTACCATGGTGCTGTCCCTATCGATACCCCTGCGGACGTGAGACATGACGCACCGAGATAACCCCAGTGCCGAATTCTATGATGTGGTCAAGGATGCTTTGGAACATCTGCACGATGCCGTCCACCTGCGGCAGCACCCGCTCCTCGACCTGCTACAGTCATCAGGTGCAGCACAGGGGGCTGCGGCTAGAGCATACGAATTGCGCCGCGTGCTGCTCGAATGTATCGAGCAGGTACGCCCAAAGCAGAAGGTCGCGAGTGCGCGGGGGCGGCGCGCCTATGACATCCTCGAGCTGCGCTATATCGAAGGCCTGCACTACCGTGATGTGATGCAGGAGCTCGGACTGAGCCAATCCCAGTATCATCGTGAGCAACGCCATGCGATAGAGCTTGTAGCGACGTTGCTCTGGGATCGTCTAGACGATGGCTCGTTACCACCGCATGAAGATCGTAATCGTAGCCTTCCCTATCAAAAACAGGACCTCCTCATCGACGTGTGTGAAGTTGTAGAGAGCGCGGTGACGACGTTAGAGGGCCTTGCAGAGCGCCAGCATGTGCAGTTGGCGATCGATGAGATGACCCGGACGATGTCTCTTGGAATCATCGGTGACCGGACACTCCTCCGGCAGGCCCTGATCTCTCACGCCGAGCGGTTATTGACGGTAGCGAACGGTAAAGTACTGCTCTTCTCGTGCGGCGTGCAGGAACACACCCCTTTCCTCCAAATAGCGATTCCTGATTGCCAGCGGGCAGAGCGCCGGTCGATGCACGGCCCGGCGCTCTCCGATCCGTTCGTCTCAGCGCTCGATACAGCGTGGCGCCCATTGCGCTCGGAGCAAGGTGTATGCTGGCGGCTGCCGCTTTTGCACGTGGGCGGAACGCTACTGGTCATCGACGACAACCCAGACATGGTTCGCCTCATCATGCGTTTCGTTGCAGATTATCACCTCGCTATCATCGGCGCCGAAACAGTGCAGCAAGGCATTGCCTTGGTGAGGTCGCTGCAACCAGATGTCATTCTTCTCGATGTCATGCTTCCCGAACACGACGGTTGGGAAGCGCTCCAAATCCTGCGTCATGCTCCAGAAGCGCTTGCCATTCCCATTCTCATTTGTACCGTGCTCGAACGCCGGGGATTGACACT
>JAMDCW010000134.1:819-3087 GCA_023489405.1 Chloroflexota bacterium | reverse complement strand
GGAAGTGAGTGCTCTGTCCCGCTTCGAGCAGTTTGTCGAGAGCGTTGTCGAGGGATCGTTCGCACGGCTTGCACGCGGCCAGCTTCAGCCCGTGGAGATTGCCAAGCGCCTGGCGCGCGCGATGGAGCGAGAGCAAACCATCACAGCAGGCAAGACCATCGTCCCTAACGAGTACAAGGTTGCCCTGAATCCTGAGGACTTTCGCCACTTCGATTCCAGCGTGCGCCTGTGGGAACGAGAGCTGGCTGAATACCTCTCCGGCGTGGCACGGGAACGTGGGTTGACCATTCTCGGCCAGTTGATAGTTACGCTAGAGGAGGGCCCGGGCGTTCCGGCCGGAAACGTACACGTTGCGTCCAGGCTAGTGGATCGCCCCGCCGTATCTGCACCAGCAGAAGTCAGAGGCAACCTAGGCCACACGCAGCGCATCGATGTGGCGGCGATTCGGGAGGCGGCCGCAAGGTTTCCAAAGGAGGCCCGGCTGGTTTTGGCGAGCGGGCCCCTTGCTGGAGTAGCCTACATCGTCGGGAAACCGGTAGTGCTCATCGGCCGGGCCATGGATAACGACGTCGTGCTCGAAGAACCTAGGGTATCTCGCTATCACGCTGAGCTTCGTTTTCGGGGTGACCAGTTCCAGCTGCGCGACTTGAAAAGCACCAACGGGACCAAGGTCAATGGCGAGGCAGCAACGGAGCGGGTGCTGCACGACGGGGATAGGCTCTCTCTCGGCGGCGTTGATCTGATTTTCCAGATTGGACATTGAATGGCATCTTCGGGAACTGACCTCGTGATCTTCGTGCTGCGCCTCGCGTTTCTCGGCCTGCTCTACCTTTTTCTGCTGCAAGTTGTGCTGGCACTGCGCCGTGACCTGAAGCAAACGTCTCAGATGCCTGCCGCAGCGCCAAATCTAGGACGGTTGGTCGTTGTCGAAAGCGAGCAGCCCGACTTGCGTGTCGGTGCGATGTTGGACTTGCAGCCGAGCACGACAATCGGCCGTGCCCCCCATAACTCGATTATCCTCAACGATAGCTTCGTCTCTGCCAGTCACGCCGTAGTGACGCTGCAAGACAAGCGCTGGTGGATTGAGGACATAGGCAGTACCAACGGCACCTTGGTCAATCGCAAAGAGATTCGTGAGCCCACTCCGGTGGATTTCGGTGACATCGTGGAAATCGGCCGGGTGAAACTGAAGCTAGTGCATTAGGAGGAGATCGATGGCAGAGGCCCAGATTGCTGTGATCGGGGGCAGTGGTCTGTATCAGATGGAGGGACTTGCCGACTTGAGCGAGGTTCGCGTGGCAACGCCGTTTGGCGAGCCCAGCGACGTCATCACATTAGGTACTCTCGAAGGCCAGCGTATCGCCTTCCTGCCCCGCCACGGCCGGGGACACCGCATTAGCCCAAGCGAAATCAACGCCAGAGCCAATATTTACGCCCTCAAGTTGTTGGGAGTGAAACAGATTATTGCCGTGAGCGCCTGCGGCAGCATGCGCGAGAGCATCGCTCCACTAGATATCGTCATCCCAGACCAGATATTCGATCGCACCAAAGGACGCCCCAGTACTTTCTTCGGACAGGGCATCGTCACCCACATCGGATTCGCGGATCCCTTCTGCCAGCGTCTGAGCAACGCGCTGCTCGAAGCGACAAAGACGGTGGGCGCCCGCGTCCACTCGGGTGGCACTTACGTGTGCATCGAGGGGCCTCAGTTCTCAACCAAAGCGGAATCGCGCATCTACAGGCAGTGGGGCGTGGACGTGATTGGAATGACGGCAATCCCTGAGGCGAAGCTCGCCCGAGAGGCCGAGATTTGCTACGCGACGCTTGCGCTCGCTACCGATTATGACGTGTGGCACGAGTCTTCAGAGCCGGTAACAGTTGAGATGGTAGTAGCCAATCTTATGAAGAATACCGAGACCGCTAAGCGCATCATCAGAGCGGCAATGACAATGCTGCCAAATACCGACAGCTGCGGTTGCCAATCCGCGCTGAAGGATGCCATCATCACCGACCGCACCCTGATACCAGCAGAGACGAAGCGGGACCTCGGCCCATTGCTGTACAAGTACCTGACACCAAATGCCTAAGCAGCTGCGACTAACAGAAAACTTCCTCTTAAGCACCGCCGCTCTCGTCACACTCACAGCCCTGAGCATGCTGAGCCTAGTTAAGCTCCACCAGTTCAGCCTTGCAGCGCTGCTACCGGGACTGTTGGTGGTGGCAGCATTGGCCGCTGTGCACATTGGACTCGTAGTAAGTGGCTTTGCC
>JAMDCW010000134.1:0-809 GCA_023489405.1 Chloroflexota bacterium | reverse complement strand
CCTGCTGGGAATCGTAGCGCTTCTCACTGGGCTCGGGTTGGCCATGGTCACACGGCTTGCACCATCGCTCGCGGCACGCCAGACAGTATGGATTCTGGTGGGCATCGCAACGATGGTCGCGGTACTGGTGTTTCCGCGCCCCGTGATCTGGTTGAAGCGTTACAAGTATACGTGGGCGATGCTCGGCCTGCTGCTCGTCATGGCCACCGTGGCAATCGGGAAAGACCCCAACCAGAGCGGTGCGCGGCTTTGGCTTGGCTTCGGAGGCGTGCTCTTTCAGCCATCGGAGCTGTTGAAAGTACTGCTCGCTATATTCCTCGCCGCCTATATGGACGACAAACGAGAGTTGCTCTCGGGTGCGGTGTACCGGGTGGGACCGTTGCGGCTACCACCGCTGCCTTATCTGGGGCCGCTGGTCGTGATTTGGGGGGTATCGGTGCTCGTGCTATTCGGGCAACGAGACCTAGGACCAGCATTTTTGATCTTCGGCGTCTTCCTCGCAATGCTCTACGTCGCAAGCTCCCGTGCCATCTACGTGTGGGGCGGGCTTGCAATGTTCGGCGCGGCGTTCATATTAGCCGTGCAGTTGATCAAACATGCCGCCGTTCGGGTCTCCATTTGGCTGAATCCTTGGGCAGATCCGCAAGGCAGCGCCTACCAGCTGGTACAGTCATTAGTGGCCATAGCAAACGGTGGAGTGCTCGGCACAGGGCTGGGATACGGCCGCCCTGACCTGATTCCCGCGGTGCACACCGACTTCCCGTTTGCGGCAATGGCTGAAGAGCTGGGCATGGCCGGCGTGCTCGCCC
>JAMDCW010000076.1 GCA_023489405.1 Chloroflexota bacterium | reverse complement strand
GCCATCGCCTCACCCGGCAGGAGATCGGCCACGATGACGCGGTCGCGGGGCAGGCCTTCGGGCACGGAGGCGCCAGCACTCGCCACGACGATGCCCACCGGGAGGCGAGCCAGCCCTTCGAGGACGATACGGTCCCAGTCGCTCCAGCCGTTGTGTCCGCAGGAAACGAGCTGGATGGAGGGGTCGGTCCAGAGCATGGCCTTGGCGAACTCGCGGGCCTTTTTGACGTAGTCGGTAGCATCGAGGGCACCGATCTGCCAGCCACCGTACATTTCGTTGCCGAGGCCCCAGTATTTGACGTTGAACGGTTCGGGGTAGCCGTGTTCACGGCGGAGGTTGGTCCAGTAGGTGTTGCCGGTACCGTTACAGTATTCGACCCAGCTTTGGGCTTCATCCTGTGTGCCGGTACCAAGATTGACACAGATATATGGCTCGGTGCCGAGTGTGCGGCAGTACTGGATGAACTCGGCGGTACCGAAGCGGTTGGATTCTTCGGCATGCCAGGCGAGCTCCATGCGATGGGGGCGGCGGTCACGCGGGCCGATACCGTCTTGCCTACACCTTTCCCGCTCATTCGTTCACCGTCCTCACCCTACCCATAGGGAGGAGCGCATAATAAGCCATATCCACTGCCATAGCGTCAAGCTGCTTAATGGAGAATACGCCCCAGAAAGCTCCGGCGATGGTGTGGCGTCACCCCCGCCATCCGCAAGGCCGCCTCGTGAGCCGTGGTCAGATAGCCCGCATTGTGATCCCAACCATAGGCCGGATACCGCCGGCCCAGACGGATCAGCAAATCGTCCCGTAGCTCTTTAGCCAGTATCGACGCGCACGCCACACTCAAGCTCAGAGCATCCCCATCGACCACGAACCGGCAAGGCAGATCATCGAGTTCCGGCATCGGCCGCCCATCGATGAGCGCCACATCGACCCTGTCTACGCGAGATAATGCCCGCCGCATCGCCAGTGCCGTAGCACGGCGAACGTTCCACCGCTCGATCTCCGCTAACGACGCCGCACCAAAGCCCACCGCAATCACTGTCCGCAGGATCAAAGGAGCAACCCGCCGCCGCTGTCCTCGCGACAGGAGCTTCGAATCACGTACTCCCCCCAGCACGGTGCCATCGAGGCGCGGCGGCAGCACCACCGCGCACGCTACGACCGCCGATACAGCAGAGCCACGTCCTACCTCGTCGACTCCCGCAACACGCCTATAGCCTTGCCGCCAGTAAATATCCTCCAGCGTCGTTGAACCGCTCGAAGGATCGCCAGTCACCTCGATACCCTAAACTTCTCCACTCGTTGAGCTGGCAGCGCTCTCTTCTGTCATTGGTACCTGCACAGTCTGTTTCTTACTCGGTCGCAGCTCACGCACACGCGCACGCTTGCCCACCCGATTCCGCAAATAGTAGAGCTGCGCCCGCCGCACGCGACCATGGCGCAGGATCTCGATCCGCTCCACGCGTGGTGAATGAATCAAAAACGTACGCTCCACTCCCACACCGCGCGTTACCCGCCGCACCGTAAAGTTCAGCTCCAACCCCCCACTGCGGACCCGCATAACAACGCCTTCGAACGGCTGAATGCGCTCACGTATTCCTTCGACAACGCGCACATGCACCCGCACCGTATCACCAGGGCGCACTTTCACGACATTTGGTTTGAGATATTCTTGTTGCACAGCTCGGATCAGAGGATGCATAAAACCTACTCCTGCACAAAACAGTAGCGCTCCCTGGCCCTCGCATACCCACGCTGCAGGAGCGCACACCACGAACCATCGACTGGACTGAAAATCCCAGCAAATTCCACCAGAACTTCCAGTCAATCGCACAGTCTAGCACATCTCTCCCTCCGAACAACAGCCAGAGAATCTGCCGGTAAGTTCGTGTCTCCACCTCGACACCGAGCGCATGAATGGTCCAATCAGAATCGAGCAGGTACTCCATCAAGATCGGTTCGCCGGACGGGAACCCTCCTCACGCCACCGATAGATATTGGCGACCAGCTCGTCAGTGTCGATATCGGACCAACTGCCTGCCGCCTCATGCAAAGCCGCGCGAGCACGCTCCGGGTCGTAGTCCTTCCAGATCGCCTCGCGCTCTTCTTTGCTGGCACGCAGGCGTCCGGTAAGCCGGATCGGCGCGGCCGTTTCTTCCACGTGCACCGCATACGCCGTGTTGTCTATCTCAACAATCACGGAGCCACCTCCCCTGGAGGCGGTGCGGATGAGTTCGGCAACCTCCCCGGAAGGGGCTACTTTGATCTTCTTTCGTACGTTTTCTGACATCGCTCTCACCTTTTTTCTGCTCCTCTAATGATACGGTTAGCGCCTTCTCCAAGTCATACGGTCAGGAGGACACGAAAGCCACAGCCCCAGGAAACTACCCGATGGCCAGTAATACCCCGCGCCGGAGCGACTAAAGCAGCAGCTTCTTAATACAAATCGATGACCGGTCCGATACTCTCCAGCCACTGCTTCACGTGCGCCATGAACCGCCCTGCCGTCAGCCCATCGAATGCCCGATGATCGAACGTCAAACACGTATACATCATCGAGCGGATCGCGATGCTGTCATTCCCTTCACCATCCGTCAGCACGACCGGACGCTTCACGATCGCTTCCGTTGTCATAATCGCCGCCTGTGGCAAGGGGATGATCGGCGTAGAGATGATCGAGCCGATCGCCCCCGTGTTATTCACAGTGAACGTCCCCCCGTTCAGCTCATCCGGCTGCAGCGTTCCAGTACGCGCTCGCGCCGCTAAATCAGCCACTGCCCGAGCAATACCCGCCACACTCAAGCGATCTGCGTGGTGGAGCACGGGAACCACGAGGCCATCCGTCCCTGGATTCCTCCCCCCATCTACTGCAACCGCTACACCGATATGGATATGCCGGAAAGCCAGAATCCCTTCTGCTGCAACTGAGACATTCACCGCCGGGAACTGCACCAGCGCCTCGACCGCCGCCTTGATCGCAAACGGCAAAAACGTCAGATCCACGCCAGTGCGGTGGCGAAACTCCTCACGCACCGCTATGCGCCGGCGTACGATCCCAGTCATGTCTACCTCAAATACCGCCGTCGCATCC
>JAMDCW010000147.1:2836-3128 GCA_023489405.1 Chloroflexota bacterium | reverse complement strand
ATGGGGTTGCCAAACGCCTCATAGTCCATCGCCAGCACGATGATCTCGTGTGGGTTCCACGCCAGCCACTCCGCGAACACATCCGCGTGCAGCGGCCAGTGCTCCCATCGCTGATTGCTGAACCGATAGCCGATGTCGTCGCTCAACTGGTAATCGCGTAGCAGCACCGGCAGTCCACGCGTCGAACGGTAGAGGAAATTGGGTGATTTCCAGCCTTCCAAGATCCGCTCAATGCCCTCCGTCAAAATCCCCTTGAAGCCCATCCCCTGCACTGTCTCTGCGATATCGTTGT
>JAMDCW010000147.1:0-2798 GCA_023489405.1 Chloroflexota bacterium | reverse complement strand
AAACGCCGGCCTCCTCCCGAAGAGCCGCTCGATCTTCTCCGAATGCAAGCGCACCTGGGCGCAAAACTCCGAGCGATCCAAGCCGAACAGGCTCGTCAGCGAATGGTAGTAGGTCTCCCCGGTGAACTCGACGAGTCCCGTCTCCGCAAGCTCTTGGAACAGTTCGATGAGCTCAGGCTCCCAGATCAGCGCCTGATCGAGGAACAGCCCCGAGAGCGCATAGTTTATCTTGAACGGCTGGCTCGTACCGCGCAAATCCTTGATGACATCCCGCATCAGGCGCGTCGCCGGCAGGTAACATTCTCGTGCTACGCGGTGAAACACCTCTTCATTGAACTCATCCTCGAAGAGATGCTGATAGAGTTCCGTCGAGCTCTGCTCATCCATACGACGCCGCTCCGGATAGTCGCGCAAACGATACGGCTGATGAGCAAACAGATACAGTGCTACAAGAGCCATCACATTACCTCCGTGATCGTCGGGGCCACACAGAGAATACACCAAAAACGACTGCTACTACAAAAGCAAGGTCACCGCGCAGATTATGCCCTTGACTTACGAGCACGCTGCCACCAATGAGGCTGCCCGCCGAAAGCGCTGCGTACACTAAACGGCGCCCAGTCGCCTCCAACCGGCTCACGTCCCGCGCCAATATCTCCACATCGCTCACACGCACTCGCAAATCTCCGGTATCCATCTGATTTAGCACGCGCTCCATCGTCTTCGGCGCCTGCAGGGCGATCCGCGCATATTCCCGTAACTCCCGCTGCAACATCTCGATGGTGCTGTTGCCATCTCCCCGCCCTGTCAGCTTTCGCGCATACGGCGTCATCACCTGGATGACATTCAAATTCGGCGCTAATCCCGTACTCAGCCCCACCAACGTCCCAATTGCCCGCCCTAAGAAGACATAATTTGCCGGGATCTGAAACGGCTGCTCGGCAATCAGCTCCTTCACCTGGACGAATACCTCATCCGGACTAATCTGGCTCAGCTCGATCAGTGAACTCCGGTAAAACTGATCAAGAAACCAGGCCAGCGCCTGTCGCACTGTTCGCAAGCTTGCTCCCCTGCGCAAAAAGCCGAGCTCTGCCAGTGTCTGCGCCGCCGTATCCGCATCCCGATCAACGAACGCATTCAAGAGCTTCCGCGCCCCTCGCCGCATATCCGGCGTGACCTTTCCCATCAACCCGAAGTCCAAAAACACGAT
This sequence comes from Chloroflexota bacterium, assembly GCA_023489405.1. Lineage (GTDB taxonomy): Bacteria > Chloroflexota > UBA4733 > UBA4733 > UBA4733 > JAMDCW01. The sequence continues at coordinate 1,588 of JAMDCW010000147.1, read as the reverse complement.
CACCGGTCCTGGCCGCACCAGCAGATTTCCTGGGTGCGGATCCGCGTGAAAAAAGTCCAGCTCGAACACCTGGCGAAAATACGCCTCCAACACCGCTCGTGCTACCGCCGACCGGCTGATGTTCGCCGCTTCCAGCGCGCTGTAGCTGCTGATCTTGATCCCATCGCAAAACTCCAGGGTCAGTACACGCTCCCGCGAATGGCTCAGATACACCACCGGTGTATACACCTGGGGATTGCCGGCAAACGTCTCTCGAAACCGCCGTGCGCTCTCCGCCTCGATCCGGTAGTCCAGCTCATCGTGTAGCGTCTGCTCGAACTCGGCGATGACGCCATCCCAATCCACGTCATTTGCAATGTTCGTCAAGCGGCGCATCCACGAGATCACCCATCGCAAATTGTCGAGGTCGATTGCGATAATCTCCGCAATTCCCGGCCGCTGTACTTTCACCGCGACGTGCTCACCGCTTGGCAGGGTCGCGGCATAGACCTGGCCAAGCGACGCCGCCGCTATCGGTGTCTCATCGAATGAGACATACCACTGCGAAACAGGCCCTCCCAGCTCGTTTTCCAGCACCGGCCGGATCTCTGCGAACGGTGCTGATGGCACCTCATCCTGGAGCTTCGAAAGCTCCTCGATGTATTCCGTCGGCAGCAAATCCACACGACTCGAGAAGAACTGTCCCAGCTTGATCAGCAGTCCTCCCTGCTCGATCGCTGTCCGCCGGAAGCGCACGGCCTGCGCCCGCTGCAAACGTGGTAAATGCCGTCGCACGAAAAAATCGCCGAATATCCGGTGCAAAGCCCAGATGCGCCAGTAGTCCAGGATGAAACTGACAAACAGCCAGAAAACCGCCCGAAAACGCCGCCGCCGCGTCCGCCGCCAAGCGCCGGTCTGAGGAGGGGGGAGAAGCGTGCGCTGCACCGCCACTCCCACGCCTCCTCTTCCTCATGCCCCTTACGCCAGCATGCGAAACTGCCGCCGCGTCACGTTGCTCAGATACATCGAATACTCTCCCGTGAGCTGCTCCAGCGTCTGCCGCACGCCCTCCGCATTTCCAGAATCGACCTGCACATCGAGCAGGTAGTCCGGATGCCCCTCACGCGACTCATATAGCGTCACCCCCTGCACGCCAGTAGTACGCCGCAGCCGCGACAGCCCATCCTCTGCATCATACGGCCCAATCGGCCCCTCTGGCACATCAAAGGTCACGACATACCGTACTCCAGCCATCATTCACCTCTTTCGAGCGTCTTGCGCCATGCACCATATACGCTGTGCTTACCTTAAGGTAACTCCTCAACGTCTTCATGTCCATATTGTATCCAGTGGCCGTTCACCATCCCGCTCAGCAGCTCAGACGCCCGAGATAGCCATCATGACCCCTCTTGACTGCTACTCCCACCATTCTCCGTCCCACCACCCCACCACCGTTGTTCACGGTCAAAAATTTGGCAGCGAGGTCCAAGTGCTCTACTATCTATGAGCTCTATATACCCAGAAACGGCCACTCACCGACGAAAGGATGTACTGCTGGTGAAGATTACCAACATCGAAACCTTCCTCGTCAAGCCCCGCTGGCTCTTCC
>JAMDCW010000135.1 GCA_023489405.1 Chloroflexota bacterium | reverse complement strand
ACGTCACCTGCTTCCGTCCTTGAGGCCGTGGCCCGGCGAAGCGCTCCTCCTTGCCTTCCGGCAACGTCACAATCAGTACCGCCTGGGTGCCGACGCTGACCTCCCGGGGCCGCTGCGTCAGCACCGCGCACGGCACCGGCACGTCGAGCAGCGCCAACTGCTGCTGGCAGAATGTCTTCACCGCGAGCCGGGTCATCAGCGCCTCGCGATCAGGGAGATGAGCCGCCGCCCGTTCTCCAGCATGAGCACTTCCAGCGCCGGCCGCGCATGCTCTACCGCCCGCAAGGGGAAGTCATTGGGCTGCGTGCCCGGATGCTGCACCCGTGATACCGGATGCGCCGATCCCTGCCACCACAGCGCCCGTTTCTGCACCGGCATGATGAGATGGGGTGCCGTGCCGTGGATGACGAAGTCCGCGTAGTCCACGCCATAGACGCCCGCACCGGCGCTGCCCTGCCTAAAGATCAGCGAGCGCTGGAGCGTGCCGCCGCGGTGGAGCAGCGTGCCGTCGTAGCTCACCTTGTCCTGCCCCACCGGCGCCTGCTGGCGCATGGCATCGAGGAGCACCAATCCAGCCGCGTGAAGCAGGGGCGCCGTCTTCACGAGCTGTCGCTCCGCCGCGGCAATGCCTGCCGCCGCCTGCTCCATCTGGCGGAACGCGATGGCAATCGAAAACAGCTTCGCCACTATCAGCCTCCTTCCAGTGACATCACCGTCCGCGCCCAAGCGCAGGATAACGTCCATAGAGAAAAAACGACGTGCAGCGATAGCGGCATGCTGACAGGGGTGATTACCAGGAAATATGAGCGGAAAGACTCGTACTTCTACGACCTGATCAAGGCGAGGATCGCGGACGAGCGGGTATTCCGATAAAAGGTGCGGCCCGCTGTGCTAGCGCAGGGATCTTTTTACGAGGTCGAGCCACCGCTTCAATTTAGGCTTGCCCTCAACCTGCACATGCCCCTCTACGGAACGGTTCACACAGGGGCCGCTCATAACCCGGACTATTGTCAGTATAACAACATATCTGTAGATAAAAGTGATCGAGATTACGTTGACGCCAGCCGGTTCCCGCTCGATACTGTTGCATACTGGCTCTCATCACTACTTGCTATCGTATGCCCCTGAGATTGCCCGGTCACATGATCTGGCATCACAAGATTGAAACGATCACTGGCAGGTACGAGGCGCACCGAAGACTCTAGGGAGAGATAGTGAGCGAGCGCCTCCCGCACCACCTCGGAGAGTGAGACATTTTGCCGGTCAGCGCACTGTTGCATGCGAGCAAGATACCAAGAGGGGATACGAACCGAAAGCACTGCTGTCGCTGGCGACTGGGACCGCCGCCGCATTTCCTCTGTGACGTTCGCCCCGAGAATTACCTCATCTTCTTCCATTGCTACTTTCTCTCATTCTTCTTTTCCTCGATAGCGATTGATATGATGACGGTTCGATTCGAAAGCGGTATACACTCGCCACCTACCACGCTGATCGGAAGGTACGAGAGCTACCGTCAAAAACCGGCCTACCGCTGTTGGACCAACCATCACTAGAGGCGCCCTCCCAGTACTATTATTGAGGAAATACTGCGGTTCATGGGTAAAGACTTCGTCTATTTCCGGTACTGTGACCTGATGCTTCGGGTAAGTTCCTCGTACTCGAAGGTGTTCGAGAAAATCAGCACCATATTCTAGCTCATTGACCGGACCAAACCGTTGCAACAGTTCGCTGAGCGTATCCACACCACACCTCTGCAACGGCTATGGTATGGTGTATACATTGTAAACATCTTGGAGGTTGCCTGTGGCACAGACCACTACTCACTCTGTTTCCCTGCAACATTCCGTCATAGATTTTGTGATGATCGCAGACCGCGCGGAAGTCGTCAATAATAAGCTGTATATGCTTGGAGGGGCATGGGATACCTTTCTTGCCGCTGCGAAGTTCCCTATTTCCCTTTCCTTCAGCATTGTCGTCGCTATTCTTACTCCCTGGCATGAAACGAATAACCAGCAGACCTTTACTATACGGTGTGAAGACAGTGATGGCCATCTGCTCATCCCTGCACTTCAAGCTCAATTCGTTGTAGGTAGACCCCCGTGGGCTAAGAAGGGTCAGCAGTTTCGATCTATATTCGTAGCAAACATCAGCCTATCCCTTAACCAGAGTGGCAGCTACCTCATACGCACGACTCTCGCCTCTGGCGATACCAAGGCGATCGAATTTCATGTCATCTCCGCATCAGCTCAACCATCAGATCCAAAATAGGCGCCTCATCTTCCATGAACCCACAAAACCACCATCCTCACACCACCCTCCGGTAGTGCTGGAGCACCATCTCCGCCTGCGGCGGTACGAGTGATGTCTGCGTCTTCGCCTGTGGCGATGGCCCTGTCACACCCCCCGTTCGCCCCATCACGAGTGACGAGCTCCCACGCACATCGAGGAGCGCCTTGGCGATGAGCAGCACCGCCTCCTTGATATCCGGCGGTAAGGCGCTGACGGCGATATCATACTGCTGCTGACCTGCGGGCACGGGCGGCAGCACCGGCGTATGTGCGAAGAGCGTCCCGCTCGCCAGGGACACGCTCGCTGCACCCTGCACCGGCGTCCAGCTCCCCGCCACGGTGACCGCCTCACTCTGTCCCAAGTCGAATATCGTAAGTCGCTGTCCGGCCTGAATCCCCGTCGCACCGGCCACCGGCAGACTCGTCGCGCCTGCACTCACTGCCCCCGTGAGCGTCGTGCTAGGCCAGCCGTTGACGTAGCTGTACTGCACCCGTAGATGCTGTCCCCAGCCCCGCTGCGGCAAGCCCGCGGGATAGACCAGACGCGCCTTGCCAGCGATGAGCACGCTGCTGACACTCGCGACCGTCCACGTCGTGCCACCGGCAGAGGGCAGCCCGTACTGGAAGGATAGCGCCTCGACCACCGGCCAGCGCTCCGTCTGCACCCAGACATTGCCGTTGTTGTCGATCCCCGCCAGGCCGTCACCCGTCCAGTGCTCCTCGCTATCGACCGTCGCGCCCAGCACTTGCTCGCAGAAGGTATCGGCAATCACCGAGGAACGCTGCGCCAGCGCCGTCAGCTCGTCGTAGGTCATCGCCTGGGTCGCTCCCTGCTGGCCTGCTCGTGGCGCCGTT
>JAMDCW010000066.1 GCA_023489405.1 Chloroflexota bacterium | reverse complement strand
GATCTGACTTCTGTGCTCACCGCTGTAGTCACCTATCTGACGCTTACGGAGACGGTGCAGGCAATGGGAAGAGCGTAGTGATGGGTCGGGCCTGGACCAGCCAGAGGACACCAGCATGGTCCACAGCGAACTCTATGTCCTGGGGCGCACCGAAGTACGCCTCCACACGCTGCCCAGTTTGCGTCAGCATACGTAGTTGTTCGTCTGAGAGACACGCCGGGGCCTTAGTCACGTCCGTCTCGATCCGGCGGATACCCCCATCCGCCGCGGGTACGACTGTCACCCGCTTGTCGCCCAACCGGCGTTCCCCGATCTCACCCGTGATCGCGTCAACGACGAAATGGTCCGGATTCACTGCGCCGGAAACGATGGCTTCGCCGAGGCCAAGGCTGGCGTCAATTACGATCTGACCCCGGCGCCCCGTCACCGGATTGGCGGTGAAGAGTACGCCTGCCACCGTAGCATCAACCAGACGCTGAATCACCACCGCCAGCCGCACCGTCCGCTGGTCGATACCGTAACGCGCCCGGTAGATCACAGCGCGCTCCGTCCAGAGGGAAGCCCAGCAACGGCGCACTGCCTCGAGCACCTCCTCTGGACCAGCAATGTTGAGATATGTGTCCTGTTGACCCGCAAAGCTGGCGAAAGGCAGATCCTCGGCTGTGGCCGAAGAACGGACCGCCACCGGCGCTGACGGACCGAGGGCGGCGCTGGCCTCTCGAATTGCGTGCGCGACATCATCAGGGATCGGCGTGGCGAGGATCCGTTGCCGGATTGCGCCGACGAAGGCAGTGAGGCGTTCGATGTCGGTTGGCTCAGCCGCGGCGAGCGCCTCCAGGAGCGGCTCGAGCGCTGCACGCTGGGCCATCTCCCTGTAGGCTGCTGTCGTAACGCAGTATCCTGGAGGGACGCGCAGACCAGCGCGGAGCAGCTCGCCGAGATTCGCCGCCTTCCCACCAGCGCGGTCAAGATCATCACGACCAAGTGTCTCCAGCGGCACGACGATAGGCGGCTCGCCAACCGGTACCGCGGCCGGCTGAGTCGGCGCATCGTCTTTTGGAAGCGCTGCTGGTTGTTCCGATGTCAAAGAATCAGGTCTGCCGCCAGCCATGTCATCTTCCTTCCTGAAGCTCAACCTTGCGCACTTGTCACCGAGGGTTTCCCATCCGCCTATGCCGCACCATAGCCGCAAGCCTCGAGCGCCTTCAGTTCTGGCTTCTCTCGCCGGGAGGGCGCGTATGACCCTTCACGATCCATCTCTTCCTCCCATACCGTCCTGTTCCCCAGTTGGCGTCTGGACCATCGCCCGCACCCAAGTCTCCGCGAGCTCGATCACCACTTCTTCGAGTGGGGTATCGAACCCGAGCTGGCGCTCGGCGAGCGGTCGCGTGAGAACGTGCACGATGATCGGACCGGCGAAGCTTTGGAGCGCGAGAAGAGGATGCATGCGCCGGAGCCGGCCTGCCTCCATTTGCCCTCGGAGATAGGTCATCACGTCACCTAGTCCGCGTGTCAGTACATAGGTCGCTGCTTCATCCGTATCCGGCGAGGCGCTCGTTGCCTCGAAGAGGAGGGTGCGCAGGATACCCGGACGAGCAGCCGCCACTCCCGCGATGGTCCGCGCTACTTCCACCAGAACAATCTCCAGTGGCCCATCACGCCACTGCTCTACTGCCTCCGCCACCGCCTCCATTGGTGAGTAGGTACGGATCAACTCCCGCAAGAGCGCTGATTTTCCGGGAAAGAGCCGGTAGAGGCTTGCTCGAGAGACGCCAGCCACTGCTGCCAGCTCATCCATGGAGAGCCCATTCAGTCCATCACGCCCGATCAACTCCAGCGCAGCTACAAGAATGCGCTCGCGAGCCCCCGGCTCCGGCTGCCGGTCGAGCTCTTGCAGCAGCTCCTCTCGCGAGTGAAAGAAGCGATAGAAGCTGGCCCGCGACACTCCCGCCGCCGCTGCGACCTGCGCCACAGTCGCCCGCGGGTCGCGCTCCAACACAGACCGTGCCGCTGTCAGGATGGCGTCACGCTCCGCCATGTGCCTCTTCCCATCATACAATACAAGACTACACGTATTGTCTTGTATTGTCAAACTCGCAAATAGCGAGCGATCGGTTCGGAGGAGGGTTCTTTTAGCTCCGTGGGCGCAGAACGCAGAGACTTGCTCCGGTTGCGCTGACCGCATCGGCGCCTTCGCCAACGTCATCTTCACCTGCGGCGACATCCAGCAGACCTACCGAGAGCTGGCCGCCAAAGGCATTCCTTTCTCGATTCTCCCCGTCAAGCCACTGTCGCCTGGCAAGCCCCGTTCGGCGGATGCTGGTGAGCACATCAGCCACGCTGCCAAGAACCATGCGATCTGACACTAAACCCAGAATAGAAGTCTAATATATTGACATTGTCAGATCAACACAGTAGAGTTTAGCGCGAGCAAGAGCGTGGAGGGGGGCAGCCTGCCGTTGGTGTCGAGGACAGGCTTGTTGCGCTCTATCGTCGTTACTGTGACGAATGGGCCCGCTTCCCTGTACACCCGCCAGCGCTGGCGCTACACCAGTTGACGTGAGCAAGGAGAGCGAAATGGACTTGGATATCCTCCAGTCGATCGATCCACGAGAGCTTGGCAAACGGCTTCAGGAGGCGCGCAAGGCGAGGGGCCGCACACAACAGGAGGCAGCGGATCTTCTCGGCGTGGTGCGGACGACCATTACCACCATCGAGAAGGGCGAACGGCGCATTCGGCCGGACGAGCTCGCACGCCTCGCGAGCTTCTACGGTCGCAGCGTTGGGGAGTTCCTACGACGGGGCGAGCCGATCGAGGCGTTCGCCGTCCAGTTACGGGCTGTCGTTGCGCCCGATACGCTGGCCGAGGCTGAAATCGCACCCTACACTTGGGAATTCCAGCGGCTCTGTGAGGACTATCTTGAGCTAGAGCGGCTTTGCGCTGCTCCCCTGCCCCGGAAGTATCCACCGCCGTACTCCGTCGGAGGCACCGCGCCGGAACTGGCTGCCGAGGATGTCGCTACTGCCGAACGCAACCGGCTTGGGCAGGGCGACGGACCCATCCTCAACGTGCGTGAGGCACTCGAGAATGACGTCGGACTGCGGATCTTCTCTATCGACCTCCCTTCGCCGGTAGCCGCCATG
>JAMDCW010000043.1:1360-3150 GCA_023489405.1 Chloroflexota bacterium | reverse complement strand
GAGGGACCGAGGAGCCTCTCTCTAATCTCGATGCCCAGCTACGCCTACGCATGCGCGATGAAATTCGCAACATCCAGCAGCGCGTCGGCATCACCACCGTCTTCGTTACCCACGATCAAGAAGAAGCCCTCGCCATCGCCGATCGCATCGGCGTCATGCACAACGGCATCCTCGAACAGCTCGCCACACCCGACGACCTCTATACCCAGCCCGCAACACTCTTCGTTGCCAGTTTCATCGGTAGCATGAACGTTCTCCCCGGCATCATTCAGCATAGCGCCGTTCATTGTGGTAGCCTCCGCTTCTCCATCCCCTCCCCTCAGGTCCCCATCGACTCCGCCAATGAGGTCGTGGTCGCCATCCGCCCCGAACACCTCACCCTCCAGAGCGACGGCCCTTTCCCTGGCATCGTCCGCCAGACGATCAACCTTGGCGATCATAAGCTGCTCGTCATCGACAGCAATCAGATGTCGCTGCGCATTGCCGTTACGCGCGAGCAAGCTGTTCCCCCCGGAACATCTGTGCGCTTCACCGCCCAGCAGTACCATATCTACCAAAATGGCCTACTACGCGTCTCGGCATCCCAGCAAGAGCAGCTTCAACCCTCTTAGCTTGCTAGGTACTTCTTCCAGGCTTCTTCCGCCGCTAAAGCGCTCGACAGTACAAAGGTGAGATACCGTGGCTGGATGGGTTGGCGCGACAGCCGCATCCCCGCTTCTTCCGGCAAACGGTTCGCCTTCCGCCGGTTACACGCCCCACAGGCTGCCACACAGTTCGTCCAGCTCGACTGACCCCCTCGCGACAGCGGTTGAATGTGGTCGATCGTCAGCGCCCCTCCACCACCGCAGTACTGGCACCCCCGGTCACCAGCGGCCAGGCCATCACCGAGCGCATTGAACGCAGCACCTGTTCGGCAGATTCCACAATCTCCGCCTTCTTCCGCGTCAGTAATGCAATCGCTCGTCGGAGGGAAATGACACTCAAAGGCTCATATGATGCGTTGAGTACCAGAACTCGGGTGTGCACAGTCCTTCGATCTCTCCGCTACAAACCATCCGGCATGCTTCACTATAGTGGTACGTTTTCTTAAGTGTCAACGCCACTATACGTACGGCAGAAAAGGCGGTGTCCTTGTGTTTCCACGTCACGACCTCCTCAGCCTAGCCACTCCGTGAGACGCTTGTGACTCAGCCCTCTACTACCCCTACACACGCCACTGTCATCGACATCGGCAGTGCTACCGTCCACCTCCTTGCTGCCTCCTGGGAGCCATCCAGCAAAACACTCACCTCCCTCCTCGAGTGGAGTGAGCGCCCAATGCTCGGCGCCCACGTCGAGGAAACCGGCAGCATTCCTCTGGCTGTGATCGACCGCGTCGCCCATCAATTACGGATGCTCGCTCACCGCGCCCAAACGGTGGCAGCGCCCCTGTACCTGCTTCTCGCCACCGAGGCCGTGCGCCAGGCGCAAAATCGCGACCTCGCCTGCCGTATCTGGAGGGCAGCGGCCGGCCTCGACGTTACCATCATCACTCCCACTGAAGAAGCCGTCCTCGCCCTTCTCGGCGCCCAGCGAGGAATGCCCGCAGGCAATCTCCTCTTCGCCGACTCCGGTGGTGGCAGCACCCAGGTCGTCTTTCAGTGCAACGGTCGCATGACCCTTATCAGCACCCTGCCCATCGGCGCCTCCTCGCTCACGAGATCGACACTCCTCCACGATCCCCCTACATCTGAAGAACGGGCTTACGCCACGGCAAGAGTGCGCCAAGCGCTCGCCAGCCTGCCGCCGCC
>JAMDCW010000043.1:382-1350 GCA_023489405.1 Chloroflexota bacterium | reverse complement strand
AGCACGCTCGCCCTCAACCACCTCGAGCACATTGGTCAGCTCCTCCGCACCACTTCCAGCTCGCTCATCGCTCGGCAGTTCAATCTCACCCCTGAGCGCGCCCGCATCCTCCCCGCTGGCACCATTATCTGGCAAGAGTTGGTACACTGGACACATGAACCGCACTGGCACATTTCGCGGGCTGGGCTGCGTGACGGCGCTCTCTACCTGGTTTTCCAGTACGGATCGAGCTGGCGAGAGTGGCTGCAACGCTATACGGCAGAACATGCTTCCGCGGCAGACACGACACTCCCCACAGTACACGGAGAGGAACAATGATGACCACTTCCAATAACGACGTCGTCGTAGGGATCGATCTAGGAGGAACAAAAGTCCTCATAGGAGTCATTACTGCTGACAACTCGGTGCTCAGCCGCTATAAAGCCTCCACCCAAACGCATCACGAGCCCGAAACGCTCCTGAAAGCAATCGCTACAGGTGTCCATACCGCTGTCGAAAAAGCCCAAATTCCCTGGAGCGCTGTTCGAGCGGTCGCTATGGGCATCCCCGGCCCCATCGATGCCGCCACTGGCACCGTCAAGCTCGCCCCCAACCTCGGCTGGAATAACGTTCCCGCCCGTGAAATCCTTGAACACGAGCTGGAGATTCCGGTAGGTATCGATAACGACGTTCGTGTCGCTACGCTAAGCGAGTTCTACCTTGGCGCTGGACGTGGTCACCGGCGTGTCGTCAGCTTCTTCATCGGCACCGGTATTGGTGGCGGCCTCATCATCGATGGCGAAGTGTATACCGGCGCCCACAATACCGCCGGTGAAATTGGCCACACGTTCGTCAAAGCCGGCGGTCCCCTCTGTGGTGCCGGCCACCGTGGCTGTCTCGAAGCTGTTGCCAGCCGCACCGCTATGCAGCGCGATATCCTCACCGCCGTCAAGCGCGGAAAGAACACCACCCCCAAGGATGATGATTTC
>JAMDCW010000043.1:0-372 GCA_023489405.1 Chloroflexota bacterium | reverse complement strand
GGTTGAAGCCATCGGCGACCGATTCGTCACCTGGGCCGGCGAGCGTGCCCGCCCCAATATCATCGCCACCGATGCTCGTGACATCCCCATCGTCCGCGCCGCCCTCGGCGACGATGCTGGTATGCTCGGCGCCGCCCTCCTCGCCCGCTCACTCTTCCCCCAGGGTTGACGCTGCGCTCTCCACATATCAGACTACACGCACCCTTTGCAGAGGCATGGGCGCTCCAAAGCCGTACAGGAATAGATGAGCCATGAACACGAATCACGAAAACCACGAGCATCAACCTGCCCCCTCCAGAAGCAGCGACTGCACCCCTGCCGCCGCTTCTCCAGACAGCATCGAAAGCATCCTCAAACTGCCCCCACTCACAA
>JAMDCW010000034.1 GCA_023489405.1 Chloroflexota bacterium | reverse complement strand
GGGAGCGTCGCCGCGATCTTCCGGATCACGGCGATCCCCACTAGCTTCTGCATCGACAAAGAGGGCGTGGTCCGCGACATGCAAATCGGGGCGATGAGCAAGAGCTTGATGCAGTCGCGCCTGCAGAAGGCGAAGTAGAAATAGCTAGAGGTGCGCCGACGATGTGGTGCCATCTATTGCTAGGAATGCCGATCTTCGCGCTCGCGCTGTTTTTCGTCTTTCCATGGCAGGTGGCCCTGATCGTTTATGTGCCCGTCGCCGCGTTCTCCTTGCTCGTCTATTACAAGATCGCGGTGGCGCTTAGACTGCCCGTGAGCACGGGCAAGCAGAGCGTTGTCGGCACAACGGGCGAGGTCGTTGGCGTGACGCAGCAGCAAGGACTGGCATCCCACCTCGTGCGCTGCCGGGGCGAGATTTGGAGCGTGCGAGCAAAAGAGCCTTTGGCAATAGGCGAGCGTGTCTGCTTCACAGGCTTCGACGGCGCGTGGCCGCTAGTGCAGCGCCTTGGGAACGATGGTGATCTTAGCGTTGATGGTGCTATGAAACAAAATGCCGAATCTTGCTGCCATTGAGATAGCATTGAGACAGGATTGAGACAGGATTGAGACAGGAATGAAGCGCAGGGGACGCAGACTGCTGACACTGTTGGTGGTTGGTCTGTTCATCCTGGGCTCCGGCTGCACGATTCGCGGTAACACCGCCTCAGCATGGCTGCAGAACATACAGAACCGGATACACGAACCGATGGCCAGCGGCAACAGTATAGGGGATGAGAAGATGGCCCAATCTCAGGAGAGCTCCGCCCAGCGCTGCCCGCCGATCCGGCCATACCTCGGCATAACCTACTTGCAGGTGACACCGCAAGTCGCACCCGGATACGGACTACACGTCGACTGGGGAATATTGGTGACGGGTGTGGCAGAGGGCAGTTCGGCAGCACGGGCCGGGATACGTCCCGGAGACGTCATCTACTCGTTCCAGGACGTACCGCTTGGGCCGGCCGTTTCCTTCCTCGATCTACTCTGGCACCAACAGCCGGGCACTAGCGTGAAGCTTGTGCTCCTCCGAGGCGGCAAGTACTACGCAGTCAAAGCGCTGTTGGACGCGAGATGAGCCCAGAAGAAAGGCAGGCAGCGGTGATGGTGCAGAAGGCAAGCGACGAGTACTACTGGATTGAGGGTATCTCGCCATGGCGCAAGGCCCTCGATCGATCATTCTCGGCAGCCGCCGCGGAGGCGGCGCGCTGGGTGGTGCGCCACTGGCTGCTATTGGCAAATGCCAGCAACGCCGCCACAGTGGTTGGCGCAATTTTGTCGCCCTACCTGATGGCGCAAGGCCTCGTCGGCGTGGCTCGGGCCATCTTCGCTGCCTACAGCCTGATCTGCGCCCAGAACCCCGGCCATTCATACTTCTTGCTCGGCTACCAAATGGCGATGGACCAACGGATGATCGCGATCTACACGGCGGCGACGGCGGCCGGTTTGGCCTACACAGCATTTCGAAGCAGCCTGCGCTCGCTACATTGGAAATGGTACCTGATGCTCATCTCGCCAATGGCCGTGGACGGATTTACCCAGCTCTTTGGCTGGCGGCAGAGCAATTGGGAGCTGCGCAGTATCACGGGAGCGCTCTTCGGCGCGGCCTCCGTCTGGTGGCTGTACCCATTTCTGGAGCACCAAGTGAGCCGCCTGCGTACGGGCATGGAGCGGAAAACAGCGCACCTCCTTGCACCGTGACAGGGAAGCAAGGCTAGCCCCCGCGGCCCTCTGCAGCGCTTCACCCTGCCTCAAAGACCCCTCACTCTCCCCAGCGAATGGCACGGCTTGTGCCACAAGTTCCTGGAGTCGTGACTAACCACGCTTCGGCGGAGAGGCTAGATGCCTGTGTGGATCTACGTCTTCTTACCGTATAGCTTGGCCTTTCTTGCCTTGGGTTTGGTCATGGCCATGACCGCTCGTTCGCCTGTGCCGGTTCTGCCACGTGCTGCCCTCTGGCTCCTTGCCGGCTTTGGCTTCACCCACGGCTTGCACGAATGGGTTGAGCTAGCCACCATCATTCAACAGCGAACAGTCGGTGACGGTACCATTGCCCCGCTACAGTTGAGTGACGACCTCCTCACCGCGATATCGTACGTTTTGGTCATGCAGGCTGGCCTCGAGGTGCTCATCCGATTGAAACGATGGCCTGAATGGTCGCGGGTTATTCCAGGCGGCCTGTTTCTGGCATGGGCGATCTCACTGGTTGTCCTCTTGGAACAGACAGGATTTAGCGCTGGCGCCGAGTGGGTTGGGACAGGCGATGCATCCGCCCGCAACTTTATCGGCCTCTTTGGCTCCTTGATAGCAGCGTACGCGATACTGGTGGCAGCTCGAGCGCCTCGCGAGATCGATACTCGTAGAATAGGCGCCTACCTCACCGGCGCTGCCGTGGGCTTCGTGTTCTACGCCATCTTCACCGCCGTAGGTGCCGCTCCAGCCTCTTTTCCCCCAGCATCGTGGGTCAACGAGGAGAGCTTTCTCGCGGCGACAGGCATACCTCCCGAGGCGCTCCGAGCATTATTCGCCCTTGCAATTGCCGGTTTCCTGGCCGAAGCATGCGTGGTGGAAGCAGCTTGGCTTCAAGCGGATATGGAACGACTGCGCGAGGAATTCGTGTCGATGGTGGCGCACGATCTGCGCACGCCAATCACGACAATCGGCATCACGGCAGAGATGCTCGAGCGTCTGCCAAGCGCAGGCCACACCACAGAGCGGGAATTCATGATGCTCGGTAGCATCAAGCGAAGCACCAGGAACTTATCACGGATGGTTGAAGATCTTATGGACGCCTCTCGCATCGAAGCCCAACGGCTGACGCTGCGGAAGGAGCATATTGACCTGCGGCGGCTTATCTGTGAACTGGTCGACCGCTCCGAGGAGATAACGAAAGCGCATCCCGTGCGGGTGGCGCTGCCCGACACACTGCCTCCCGTTGAGGGAGACCCTGGGCGGATCGAGCAGGTGCTGGTCAATCTGCTGTCCAACGCCGAAAAGTACTCCTATCCCGGCACAGACATTGAGGTGATGGTAGAGACCAAGCCCTCCGAGGAGGTAATCTCGGTCAAGAACTACGGCCCTGGCATCGCCCCCGGGGAGCGGCCCCTCATCTTCACC
>JAMDCW010000004.1 GCA_023489405.1 Chloroflexota bacterium | reverse complement strand
ACCTTCGCTGTCCGCGGTTTCGAGCCGATCGAGCGCTACGAGGAAGGTGAGTGGCGAGCCCATCGCCTACTACGAGTACGCTGATGCATCGTTTTCTGTACGCTCCTTTGCGCCCCCCTGCCTCACGCACGATGCTCAGCCAGCGCGCGGAAACCTCCGCTTCTCCTTTGACCTTCGGCTGTATCACCGTCCGCTGGGTCCACAGGGGGGTGATACGGGCTACACCGAGCTCCGTCGCTTTCTGGAGCAGAATCTCGAAGTGTGTCGCGCGAATCAAGGCGGGAAAGAGATGAAGCTGCAGTCCTTGATCAACGGTACTGGTCTGCCAGGAATGGACACACACGGTGATGGCGCGGGCGGATACGCGCGCAATCACACACTGGGCTTCATTACCTGCCCCATCGAAGAGCGTGATCGACTCTCCGGGCCGTAGACGAAGGACTTGCCGTATCTGGTGGGTGATGGCGCCCGTCACGTCGAACATTTCACCAGGGGGGCGCAAAGGAGCGTACAGAAAACGATGCATCAGCGTACTCGTAGTAGGCGATGGGCTCGCCACTCACCTTCCTCGTAGCGCTCGATCGGCTCGAAACCGCGGACAGCGAAGGTGATCAACACCTCGATTTCCGCGGCCTCGATGATGCCAGAAAGAATCAGCTCCCCGCCAATGGGCACGGCCTTTGCCAGCGAATCTGCCAGATCGATCAGCACGCGGGCGATGATGTTGGCAATGACCACATCGAATGGCTGGCCGCTCCATTCCAGGCCATCCGTTGCGGAACCGACCAGGACGGTAATTTGCTCTGTGAGGTTATTCGCAGCGATATTGGCACGTGCCACGCCAACGGCAACCTCATGAACATCAACGGCGACGACATGCTGCGCACCGAGCAGCGCTCCTGCGATAGCGAGGATACCCGACCCGGTTCCTACGTCGAGCAGGTGTTTGGCGGGCCGCGCAGCATGCTCCAAGAGGCGCAGAGCCAACCTCGTCGTCGGGTGCAGACCGGTTCCGAAGGCCGCTCCTGGATCGAGACGGATGATGAGGTCGTCGGGCTCGCCAGCGTATGATTCCCATGTAGGGACGATTACGAGTCGATCACCGATGCGCTGCATATGATAGTGCTGCTTCCAAGCATCTGCCCAATCTTCTTCCGTAATCTCCCGAAACTGAGGCTCGGCGATGGATTGGGGCGAGATGCGTGAGGCAGCGGAACAATCCGGGCGGGCGCTGCTGCCCCAGCTCGATCCCCCGCTAGCCTTACCAGCGGCGCTGGCACTGGCTTCGAGCGCCGAACGGATTCTCTTCTGCCGCCCAGAGCCCAGCGGGCGCATCGATGATGCCGTGGGTCA
Organism: Chloroflexota bacterium; assembly: GCA_023489405.1. Classification (GTDB taxonomy): domain Bacteria; phylum Chloroflexota; class UBA4733; order UBA4733; family UBA4733; genus JAMDCW01. The sequence goes on along the minus strand of JAMDCW010000004.1, from coordinate 1,808 downwards.
CCCAAAGCAGCGGGTAGCCCTCTTCATTGGCCCGGAAGGAGGATGGACGGCAGAAGAGCTCGCCCTCGCAGCGGCAGCAGATGTACACTTTCTATCACTAGGAAAACGTATTCTTCGCGCAGAGACTGCCGCGATCGCCGCTTGTGCCGCAGTCTACTGCCTGTCAGGAGCGTGGAATGGAAGCTGTTGAAGAAGGCCACCGGCGTCTATCCGTTGCCTTTGCGACGCTAGGGTGCCGGCTCAATCAAGCAGATTCTGAAGAGCTTGCCCGCTCTTTTTTAGAGCGTGGATATTCCGTCATCCAGGAAGCCACGCGTGCCGACGTCGTCGTCGTGAACTCTTGTACCGTGACACGCGAGGCCGATCGCCAGTCACGGCAGCTCGTGCGGCACATTGTCCATCATAATCCCCATACCTTGATGGTTCTTACAGGGTGTTATCCTTCGATCGATCCGGTCGAAGCTGCCGCTGTCGAAGGAGTAGACCTCGTCATCACCAACCAGGAGAAAGCGCAGCTCGTTGACCGCGTATCTCGGATACTGCAGGAGCGCGGACAGGCTCTTCTCCCAGTGCTCGATGATCTTCCCGAGCCGCCGCCCGGCTGGTTCGGTCGCACCCGCGTGCAGCTCAAGGTGGAAGAAGGCTGCAACAATCGGTGCAGCTTCTGCATCGTACCGATGGCCCGGGGACGCCAGCGGAGCCGCTCAATCGCCGAGTGTGTCGAGAAGGTTCAGCGCTTCGTCGATGAAGGGTATCAAGAAGTCGTACTGACCGGTACACATCTGGGAGGATATGGGAGGGACCTGACAGTTCGTGGTAGCGATGGCCGTTATCATCCCCCAGGCTTGGCGGATCTCCTTGAAGCGATACTGATCCGCACGACCCTGCCCCGTCTGCGCTTATCCTCCGTCGAGCCGCAAGACTTCCCTCGCCAGCGTCTCGATCTCTGGAGCGATCACCGGCTCTGTCGCCATTTCCACCTCCCGGTGCAGAGTGGCAGTAACGCGATTCTCCGGCGGATGCGCCGCGGCTATACCCGAGAGCGATATGTCGCACTCACGGAGATGATCCGCTCGCAGGTTCCCGGCGCAGCGATCATGACCGACGCGATTGTCGGGTTTCCCGGTGAGCAGGAACACGACTTCGCTGACACCTGCCGCTTGATCGAAGAAGTGGCATTCGCTCGTGTCCATGTTTTCCCCTACTCCGTTCGCGAAGGCACCGAAGCCGCCGCAATGCCCGATCACGTTGCCCCGTCGATCATCCGCCAGCGGAGTACCACGATAGCTCAGCTCGGTGAAGAAGCGGCTCGGTGTTTTCGCGATGCCCATGCTGGTCAGGAAGCAATGGTGTTGTGGGAAGAGGAAGTACAGCCAGGAGTATGGCAAGGGCTCACGGATAATTACCTGCGGGTGCGGGCGCTCAGCCCCGAGCGCCTTCATAACCGGATCAGCAGAGTCCGGCTCGTCGCGCCTGCCGGATGGGGCTTTCGCGGTCAGGTGATCGCTCCCTGATAGAGACGGTGATGGGTGTGGAAACCGAAATCTCCGGCAGCGACCGCGTCGCCATCCTTGGTATCGAGGTCGATTGCCTGTCGCTCACTGAGACGGTGGAACGGATCGCTTCACTGATCGAGTCGGGCGGTCAGCACCATATCGTCACGGTGAATCCTGAGTTTCTCATCGCCGCCCGCTATCGACCGGCATTTGCTCATGTGCTCCGTCGGGCAAGCCTGGCGACCGCCGATGGTATCGGTATCGTAGTAGCCGCGCGACTCTTGGGATGCCCTATGCGGGGGCGCGTTACCG
>JAMDCW010000042.1 GCA_023489405.1 Chloroflexota bacterium | reverse complement strand
ATTGGTTTAAGGCGCACGGGCTTGGCTACCAAGGCCGCATGAATGCGGTTCTCCGTGCCTATGTCCGTAACAAGTTGACACCAAAGCCATAGACCCGGGAGCACCCCAGACGCTCCTGGTGACGCCGTGGTGACGCGCGCTGGTGGATTCTTTCGAGCTGCCCTAAACACCCCGCACTTGGAAAGCCCAATTGAAGGGAATGGCCGTACGTTTGTCATGCGGCCGGCGCAAGCTACATGTAGCGATCAGAGGAGGGCTCTAGCTATGCAACCCATCACTCCTCCAGCGGCCTGGCGATCTCTTTGAGGGTGCGCTGGACGGAGCGCACACAGCGTACGAGCAGCTTCCAGTCCCGCGGTCGCAACCCGCCGCGCCGGGCGAGCGTGAAGGTTTCCTGAAGGGCGCTAGCTGGCATCGTGCTGGTGGCGTGCGCTCGCGCATAGACCCGGAACTGGTCCGCCGCCGGCGCCGGGCGCAACGGCGCGGTCAACTGGGAAGGCAGACGCTGAAGGAGCTGTTCAACACGCTGCCGGTAGGTGTGGGAAGAGAGCACCTTGGTTTGACCATGATGAGCAATCTCCTGCCGTTCATCTTCGTGAGCGAGGTAGTAGTCTATTTTCTGCAGGAGATCATCTTCATCGACGTAGGTGATGAGATCCTTCCCTGGTTCAAAGAGCTCGGTGATGCCGTTGCCGATTGCATCGGTCACGAGCAGCGCGCCGGAGGCGAGGCCTTCAAAGACACGCATGTTCAGGCCACTGTTTCTACCCTTATTGAAAACGATCCCCTTATTGAAGACAATGCGGCTATGTGCATAGACTGCGGCCATTGCTTCGCGTGTCAAGCCTGACTGGAAACAGGTGGAGTAGCGTTCGGCGAGCCTGCGCTGCAAACGGACGCGCTCGGCGTGATTTGCTCCTTGCTGGCCGATGCACGCGACATCGAAGCGCTCGTGCCGCGCGTCCGGCAGGGTGTGCACGGCCGGTGCGCAAGCGAGGGGCAGCCAGAGCGATCGGACGCCGGCTGCCTGAAATTCTGGAAGGTACACCAGTTGTGACAGCGCAACGAGGTCGAAGAGGCGGCTCGCTTCTGCCTTCCAGCTCTTCCGCTCGAAAACGTCGATGAAGTAGGCAATGGTCGGGCATGGTAGGCGGTGGATATTCCTGGGCAGGCCACCACCGTCAACGTAGATGAAGACATCAGGCGTGAAGCGCTGCGTTTGGATAAAGCGTACGAGATCGACGTCCCCCGGGAATCCCGGCCGATCAAGGGTGAGCGAAGGACCGCAGAAGAGCACGGAATGCCCCAGCTCGTGGAGCGCTTCCTCCCAATAGCGCCCCGTAGTGTGGGGCGCATAAGCGTAGTACAGCAGAACGTTCAATACTTCAACCTCGTCTCGGAGCAGCAAAGTGCATAAAAGTTGCCTTCGGCAGTAACCACGAATCCTCGAAAACAGCGATACATCTTTTCCCCCTCATCCCCCTGAAGCGTCTCGTATTGTAAAGTCGTCTTCAATGCCCAAGCCGCCGGACAAACGCCCCTAGATAGCCTTTTAGACGGGATGTGTTCATGCGCATACGCAAACCATTGAGGAGTGTCCGGACTTCTCTTGGTCGGATGAAGAGAAAACTCCACCAGGCATAGCCTTCTTTTTTGTGCATGATGCCAAGCAGCACGCCGCAGCTCACCGTATAGGCCGCGATAGAAGCGATGACACCGCCTGCCGGACCAAAACGTGGCAGCAGCAGGACGAGCGAGACGAGCGAGACGCAGGCGGCGACCCCTTCAGCAATACTGGCTGCTAACGCCCGGCCACACGCTTGCATCCCTGAGATCAGTACGTGATTGACGTTCAAGATCGCTGCTGCCACCAGTAGCCACTGGGCAAGCACGACACCAGGAAGAAAAGCCGGACCAAAGGTGAAACGGACAATGATGGGCATCACCGGCACGAGCATGATTACCAGCAATCCGGAGAGGGAAACAGTCAACCGCGCTGTCTGAGCGGTGAGACGAAGCCCTTGCTCACGGCCTGTTGCGGCAACTACTGGCAGCACGACGGTGTAGAGAACAGGCCCGAGCATCGCTACGGCAGAGGACAGCGAGACAGCGGCGGCATAGAGGCCGAGCTGCCCCACGCTCAGATAGATCGACATGAGCAGTTGATCGCCACGCTGATTGATGAGCGAGCTGATACCGCCGAGATGAGCACGCAGCCCGTAGCCGGCGACGGACTGGGCGAGCTTCCAGTCGACACGGAAACCCAGCCAGCCCTCCCGTTTCAAGAGCACGAAGGTGCAGATGAGGATAGCGCCACTGATACCGAGGTTCGTTGCGACGACCGTTGCCACGGCAAGTTTGCCAAAAATGAGTAGTCCCAGCACGGTGATCACGGTCAACAACGGTGTCAGCAAGCGCAGTCCATTGAAACGCGCAAATGCTTCTTTCCCTTGAATAACCGACAGACCAGCACCGCTGACCAAGCCGAGCGGTATTCCCAGCAGATTGAGCCGGCCAAGAGCGACGACCGCCGCGCCAGAGTGTCCGAGCGCTGCGCCGATCAGCAGCCAGCCCGGAACCAGAGCAATCAACGAGAGCAGCAGCGAAGTCCAGAAGGAAGCGGCGAAAATCTGCCGCTCCCTTCCTGTAAAGGAGGCTACGTGATACGTGACACTGCTGGCTGCGGCAAAGCTAAGCAGGACAGTGAGCAAGCCCGGCCAGGCGGCGATGGCCGCGAGCGCTCCTTTGCCATCCGGTCCCAACACCCGCGCCGTAATGATGCCGGACACGATACCCAGTGCTTGAATGGTGAGCGAAGCGCCAAAGGTCAAGCTCACGCCGCGCAGGAGTTGCCGCCTTAGCCCAGCGTCATTCCGGGCCTGTTCCTCTACGGGTTGCAGCGCTACGTCTTGTGACACGTCACGACCACCATAACTCCATCCTGCGTGTCCGCTTTTCTCAGCGCTGTCGGTAAAGGTACCACGCCTCTCTTCTAGCACGGTAACTGGAGAATTGGCTTGAGTGGGATCCAGTGCAAGAGGACCTCAGATTCACGCTGACGGTGTTTCTGCTCAACCTAAAAGATAGTACAGAACCTTTGTATCCGTTTGTCTAGTTTGTGGTGCGAAACGAGCGGAACACGAGTGGGGGAACCTGGACCACGCGTGTGCTACAATCG
>JAMDCW010000008.1 GCA_023489405.1 Chloroflexota bacterium | reverse complement strand
GCGAGCTCGTCGCGGCGCGCGATGACTTCGAGGTGACCGCAGTTTGGGCAAGGGAAGAAGGGGAGGGCGAGTCCCCAGTAGCGCTTTTTGGAGATCATCCAGTCATCCATGTTGCGCAACCAGTCGAGTTCGCGTTCTAACCCGAAGGAGGGAATCCAGTGGATCTGCTCAGCAACGCGCATGATCTGTGAACGAACCTCGTCGAGAGCGATGAACCATTCATCGACGAGCCGGAACACGAGCTCGCTGCCGCAGCGCCAGCAGACGGGATAGCGATGGAGGTAGGGTTGTACGCGATAGAGCATGCCCCGAGAGGCGAGAGATTCAAAGACGGCGAGGGCGACCGTGGCTACATCTTGGCCGGTGAAATCGCCGAAGCCGGCGATGTAGACGCCTAACTCATCGATGGGTGAAGGTATAGGGACATGTTTTTCAGCATCTCGGGCTGCTTTGAGTGATTGCCACAGATGAAGGTCTTCACGTCCGCAGCTTGGTGCGATATGGACAATGCCGGTCCCTTCTTCTTCACCGACCTCTGTCCAGGGGAGGATCTCGTGTTCGATATCGCTGGCTACTGGAAGGTCATCGAAAGGACCTCGATAGCGCCAGCCGATGAGCTGGCTACCTTGGAGCTCAGCGACGACTTTGAAACTTCCGTGCAGCGCTGTGGAGACAGTGCGCTTCGAGAGATAGTAGATGGCTCCTGCCTGTTCTACGGCGACGTAGGTGAGATCGGGGTTGACGGCGGCAGCTACGTTGGCGAGAAGCGTCCAGGGAGTCGTTGTCCAGACGAGGAGGTACTCGTTGGAGCGGTTCAGAAGTGGCAATCGGATATAGACGCTCTGGTGTTCGATTTCACGGTAGCCTTCTGTGGCGATTTCGTGTTCGGAGAGTGCTGTTCCGCAGCGGATGCACCAAGGCATAACATCGTGACCGCGATAGATCCAACCGTGTTCGTGGCAGCGTTTGAGGAAGGACCAGATCATATAGTTGTTTTCATCGGACATGGTGTAGTAAGAATTGTCCCAGTCCATGAAATAGCCGAGACGGATAGACTGTTCTGTCTGGCGTTTTGAGAAATGGAGAACGCGTTCTTTGCAGAGCTCGACGAAGCGCCCTATACCGAAATCTTCGATATCGCGTTTGCTTTTGAAACCGAGCTCCTTTTCGACCTCGACTTCGACCCATAGACCCTGACAGTCGAATCCGTTCTGGTAGCGCTGACGGTAGCCTTGCATGGTGCGGAAACGCTGGAAGAGATCTTTGTAGGTACGTCCCCAGGCGTGGTGGATGCCCATTGGGTTGTTGGCCGTTATTGGACCGTCGATGAAGCTGAAGCGTTTTGGTGATCGGCCGTTGCGTTTCAAGTAGTCATTGAGGACGTGGTGTTCGCGCCACCAGCTTAGCCGCCGGCGCTCGAGCTCGGGTAGATTCATGGTTCCGGGAACTGGATCGAACACACGCTGCTCCTTTTCTTGAACGAAGAGCGCTCGCCCCCACTGGGGGCGAGCGCTCAAGCCCGCGATACCACCCGCATTCAGCTTTACCCTAAGGGGGGTAAAGCCCTCATTTCGGCACTGATGTTATGTCTATGCCTAGCCGCGCTAACGGGCAACCTACCGTCCGCGTCTACTGGGTCACTTGTGACCGTTCGGGCGGCAGCTCCGGAGGGATGAGCTACCCCTGGCTGTTGCCTGCTCGCACCAATCGCAGGTTCTCTGTAACAGCAGTGAGGAGGTAGCAAAGCTCCATCATTGCTTTTGCACTTTCAGTATCCCAGATGAGGGGAAAGGCGTGCAATCACTCCATATGAGATTGATACATCTATTTGGACATTCAGGAGAGGGATTTGACGGCTTCTATGTGGCCGCTGGCGGCTGATGCATAGATAGCATCGAGGATTTGCATGAGAATGAGCCCGTGTTCACCGGGAGCAATGGGATCGACGCCTTTTTGCAGGCAATGGATGAAGTGGTAGCGAATTGGTTCGAGGCCTTGGATGCTGCTGAGTGGCTTGACTTCTGTGAGTGTGCCGGCCACGTCTTGGAAGATGCGCGCCTCGAATTCGTAGCCTTCTCCGGTATTGCGCTGGATGGCTCCTCCGCGTGTACCGAGAACCTGGGTGAACATTTCCTCTCTTTTTTCACTGTTTCCGGTCCAGGATGCCTCGATGATGAGAGAAGCACCGTTGACGAAGCGAATGAAGCCGACAGCCAGGTCGTCGACGTCGAAGGTTTTTTCCTGGGATTCTGCGATTATTTTGCCAAACTGGCCGTAGGTTGCGCCGGTAACAGAGATTGGCTGCGGATAGCCCATATACCACAGGGCGAGGTCTAAGCGATGAACTCCTAGGTCGATGAGGGCTCCGCCACCGGAGAGACGTTTTGTGGTGAACCAACCGCCGAGCCCTGGAATGCCACGGTTACGTAACCAGCCTGTCCTGGCGTAGTAGATATCGCCTATTATGCCTGATGTGACGGCTTGGTGAATGAGCCAGGATGGTTCGGAGAAGCGGTAGTTGAAATTGACCATCAGGGTTAGGCCACGCTCCCGGGCAGTTCGGACCATTGTGGCTGCCTCTTGGGCATTGAGTGCCAGGGGTTTTTCGCAGAGCACGTGTTTTCCTGCTTTGAGGGCGGCGAGTGTGACTGGAGCGTGGAGGAAGTTGGGGAGAGCAATGGAGACTGCTTGTAGCTCGGGGTGCCGGAGCATTTCTTGATAGTCTGTGTATGTTTTGGTGCCGGTGAGCTGGAAGCGTTCCACTACCTTGGAAAGGCGTGTGGGATCTGCATCGCAGATGGCTACCAATTCGGCATCGGGGCACTGGGTGTACTCACGGACATGCCCGCGACCGACCTCTCCGACATCCCAGCCTACCTTGATTGGTGCTGTCACGCCCCTTCCCCCGTTTCTCTTCCTACTTTTGCTTGCTTCGCATTTTCAGTGTTTGAACTCCTGCTTTGATGCCTTGAGGGTAGCGTATGATGAAACTGCCACCGATTACGGCATCAGCGCCAGCGGCGACGATTTGTTGCACTGTGTCAGAGTTTACCCCACCGTCGAGCTGGAGTTTGGGGAGGGGAGCGCCAGCTTGTTGACGGGCCGTCTGAAGGGCAGTGAGTGTTTGGAGGGTACTGGGAATGAAGGACTGCCCTCCGGCTCCTGGATGAACCAATTCGCT
>JAMDCW010000058.1 GCA_023489405.1 Chloroflexota bacterium | reverse complement strand
AAAAGCTCGGAGCCGATATCGCCAATGGTGGTGGGTTTGAGTTCCTTGAGGTATTTCCGCATGCCAGCGGATTCCAATTGAAATAGCCCAGTGGTTTCTCCGGTTTGCAGGAGAGCGAATGTAGCGGGATCGTCGTGGGGAATCTTTTTTAGATCGATCGTGATGTCCCTAGTCTGTTTGACGAGTTTGACGGCACGGTCGAGAGTAGAGAGGTTTGCTAGACCAAGGAAATCCATTTTGAGTAAGCCGACTTCTTGGAGGACGGTTCCGTCATACTGGGTGACAACATCGGCGTGACCGGCGCGTTGCAGTGGCACGGTTTCGGAGAGGGTTTCCCGGGAGATGACGACGCCTGCGGCGTGAACGGAGGCATTGCGGGCGAGACCTTCGATACGCTGGGCGATAGTGAGCATACGCTTAACAGCAGGATCCGTTTCTGCGAGGGTACGCAGCTCGGGAGAGTCTTCAAGGCCTTGATCAATAGTCACTTTTACGCCGTTAGGAATGAGCTTGGCGACACGATCGACGAGCGTGAGGGGATAGCCTAGGGCGCGGCCGACGTCACGTATAGCGGCTTTGCCGAGCATGGTGTTGAAAGTAATGATTTGGGCGACATGGTCGGCGCCGTATTTTTGCTTAACGTATTCATAGACTTCGGCACGGCGGTCATCGGGGAAGTCGGTATCGATATCTGGCATTTCGTGACGTTCGGGACTGAGAAAGCGTTCGAACGGCAAGTTGTAGAGGATGGGATCTACTTCGCTAATTCCCAGGATATAAGCAACGACAGAGCCACCGACAGAGCCGCGCACTTCCGCCATAATGCCGCGATTACGAGCCCACGTAATGAAGTCAGCGACGATGAGGAGGTATTGGGCGAATCCGAGCTGGCAGATGACATCCAGTTCATACTGGACGCGTGTGCGTATGCCTTCGGTGAGTCGCTCGTACCGCTCGGGAAGTCGTTTCCAGGTGAGTTCGCGAAAGTATGACTCAGCGGTGCAGCCTTCTGGCAGGGTGAATTCTGGGAGGGCAGTGCGCCCGAATTCCAGGGTTAGGGTACTTTGCTCGGCGATTCGCAGGGTGTTGTTGAGGGCCTCGGGGAGCTCGGCGAAGATGCTGGCCATGGCGGCGGGACTTTTAAGATAGAATTCTTGCGTGGCCATGCGCATGCGTTTAGGATCATCTAGGCGTGTACTTGTCTGAATACAGAGCAAGATATCGTGGATCTCCGCATCATCGCGGTGGACGTAGTGGACATCGTTGGTGCAGACGTAGGGAATGCCATTGTGATGTGCATAGTCTACAAGGAAGCGATTGATGGCCTGTTGTTCGGGAATGTCATGGTTTTGGAGCTCGAGGTAGTAGCGGTCTGGACCGAAAACGTCATGGAACCAGGCGAGAGTTTTAGCGGCCTCGGCTTCCTGCCCTTGGAGGAGAAGTTGCGGAACTTGGGCGCCTAGGCAGCCGGAAAGAGCGATGAGGCCCGTGTTGTACTGCTCAAGGAGGGGAAGATCGATACGAGGTTTGTAGTAGAAGCCTTCGAGGTTGGCTTTAGTGACAAGTCTGATGAGGTTGCGATAACCCTCGAAGTTGATCGCTAATAGGGTGAGATGGTAAGGGCTGGCATCGAGTTTAGGTTGACGGTCGTGCATCGTACGCTGAGCACAGTAGACCTCGCAGCCGATGATCGGTTTGATACCGATGGATCGAGCGGCTTTATAGAACTCGACAACGCCGTGCATAGTGCCGTGATCGGTGAGCGCCAGAGCTGACATGCCCATTGCTTTTGCTCCGGCGACGAGATCCGAGATGCGCGAGAGACCATCAAGGAGGCTGTACTCCGAATGTACGTGTAAATGAGCGAAATCCACCATACGTTCCTCACCACAAGACCATGCTTTATAGCTCAGTCTACCGATGTCTCGTGATGGGATGTGCACAGGTGTCAAGACTGTTGACTGCTCCTTCTTCGTACGCCTCGGTCGGGTTTAGGGGAGATACCTCGGTACAATGGAAGATAGTGTTGCCATGAAACCCTCGATGGAGCAGGGGTTGGGCGAAGGGCTCGGCCCGATGAGGTGAGTGCTGTAGAGCCTCTATAGGAGAGGGTGTCGTAGTAAGGGGTTGCCCTTGGAAACGATCTCGAACAAACGCGAAAGCCAGCCTGCAGGGGTACAGCAAGGAGCGAAGGAGAAGCATAAGTCGGCGGTTCGTGAGCTCATTGAAACCGTCTTGCTGACGGCTCTGGTATTCTTCGCGATCCGCCTTGTCGTACAGAATTATCAGGTTGAAGGGCACAGTATGGATCCGACTGTGCACAATGGGGAGTTTGTCGTCGTCCTTAAGGCGATTTACTGGTTTCAACACCCCCAAACAGGGGATATCATTGTGCTCCAAGATCCTCAGGATCCCAATCGGGATTTCATCAAGCGAGTGATCGGTGTGCCTGGTGACACAGTGGCAGTGCACAATGGGTATGTCTATTTGAACGGCAAGCGGCTGAATGAGCCGTATATTTTGCAGCATCCACGCTACACCGTGCCACCGACAAAAGTCCCCGCTGGGGATTACTGGGTGTTAGGTGACAATCGTAATAACAGCAATGATTCGCATATTTGGGGATTTCTGCCTCAGAGTGAGGTTATCGGAAAGGCCTGGCTAGTGTACTGGCCGCCGTCACGATGGGAGTTCATTCCACACGCTCACTATACGATATCGACTGTGCCACCAGGTAAGTGACCGCGTCAAGTGCGAAGATGCCTAAAGTATAGAATCTGGTCGCTGGGAAATCGGCGTTGACCACTCGAGAGCGATGGCTGCCCAGGTGAGGCCGCCGCCGAAAGCGACAAGGACGGTTTTCTGCCCTGGCTGTAATTTTCCCTCTTCAATCGCTTCAGCGAGAGCGATCGGGATGGATGCGGCCGAGGTGTTGCCGTACCGCTGAACATTCAAATAGAAGCGATCAATAGGGATGCCGAGGAAGTTGCTCGCTGAGAGAATGATACGGTAGTTTGCTTGGTGAGGGATGATAAGGGCGAGGTCTTCAATGGACCACCCCGCTTTTTGGACAACATTTTGGATGGCTTCGCTACAGATGCGCGTGGAAAAGCGGAAAACTTCGCGACCATCCATTTTGATATAGCGGCTGCTTGGTGGAAGTGGCGAGAGATGATATCCCCTGTTT
>JAMDCW010000081.1:1577-3227 GCA_023489405.1 Chloroflexota bacterium | reverse complement strand
CGGTCAGGATCCGCTGAGGTTGGTACAGAGAGAGATGTGGGCAGCATCGGCTTGAGGAGTGAAGCGATCGATGACCGTGCGGACTACGGCGTTGACATCGGTAGCAGAGAGCTCGAGGCGAAGCTCATCGGCTTGAGCTTGGGTTAGTTCGAGCAGCTCGCGGGCAAGGGCAGCGAGGCGGTCGGCTTCGGTACGAAGCTGGCGGAGGAAGCGTTTCGTGACTTTCGGGTCATCGAGTCCACCGCGAGCGAGAGAGTCGGCGAGGGCGCGGACAGTGCCAATAGGGGTGAGGAGTTCGTGGGAGGCGTTGGCGACGAACTCTTGGCGGACGCGATCGAGGCGCTGAGCTTCGGAGAGATCATGAAAGATGATGGCGGCGCGGGGAGGCATAGTGCTGTGAGTAAGAGGAAAGGTGCGTACCTGGAAGTGCGCTTCGCCACGATCGGTTGTCAGTGTGCAGGTGGCGCTTTTACCGGTGAGAGCATGTTCGATCGCTTCTGGCAGCCCGTCAAGGGTGAGGAGCTCTTCAGGGGAGGCAGCGCTTTGAGGGGTGTGGCTGAGTGTGGCGGAGATGCTCCAGAGAGAGGGATTGGCATAGGTGAGGGTACTGTGCTCGCTGACGATAGCGACGCCTTCGCCGACGGCAGAGAGGGCGGCGATGAGCTCGTTACGCTCTTGCTGGAGTGCGAGGTGGCGCTCATGGAAAGAGTACATGAGCTGATTGAAGGTGGCGACGAGACTGTGGAGTCCGGGCAGCGCCTGCTCAGGGAATGTGGGTAACGATGGGGCGCCTTCCTGGAAATGGTGGTGTGCCGCGGAGACGCAGGTGGTGAGCTCCTGGCGAATGACATGGAGCAGCCAGTTTGTGGCGAGGGTGATGAAGGAGGCAGTGAGCAGACCAGCGATCAGAGCACCTGGCCAGGCATGACCGTTCCACTAATCGAAGAGGAGGAAGGTGATGGAGGTGACGAGAGATCCAGCGAGGAGCGGGGGGATGATGAAGGAGAGGCGGAGTGCACGGGGGTGCATTCGTTCTCCTTTCACGAAGATTCGGCAAGCCGGTAGCCCACGTTGCGGATGGTTTGCAGCAAGCGAGGCTTGCTGGGATCCTCTTCTATTTTCTCACGTAACCAGCGAATGTGCACATCCACCGTACGGCTATCTTCGATGTCGTCGGTACCCCAGACACGGCGCATGATCTGCTCGCGGGTAACTACTTGACCGGCGTTGCGGGCGAGGAAAGCCAAGAGATTGAATTCTTTAGCGCGGAGCTGGAGTTTTCGCTCGCCCAGTTGAACGGCATGCTTGTTCGTATCGATAATGAGGTCGCCGACCTGGATAACGGTGATGGTGGAGTCGGTGGTGAGGTGGGCGCGACGCAAGGCGGCTTTGATGCGAGCGAGGAGTTCGGGTATCTGGATGGGTTTGGTGACATAGTCGTCTGCCCCGGCTTCCAGGCCGGTGACTTTATCGCCGAGGGCGGTACGTGCAGTCAACATAATAATTGGGACGCTAGAGTGTTGACGGATCTGACGGCAGACTTCCATACCGTCGAGACCTGGCAGGATGAGATCGAGCAGAATGATGTCGGGACGGACGCGCTGGAAGGATTGGAGTGCGGAAGGACCATCTGGGGCGACACGCACTTCG
>JAMDCW010000081.1:0-1567 GCA_023489405.1 Chloroflexota bacterium | reverse complement strand
CAGGGCTCCCTCCCGTATGTCGGCGGGAGTTTAACACTCTTTTCCAGGGATTATCGATATTTCATGTGGCCAGAACACGGTTTTCCTAGAGAAATTGTTGCTCTATTTAAGGTTCTTGTCCTGCTGACGGGGGGTTCATGCGCTGGGGAGGGCGCTAGTGGCGCGGAGGAGCGTTTCCTGGACGAGGATCTCGTGGGCGATTGGACGATCGGGCGGCATATCCTCGGCGATGGTGCGAAGGAAGGCGGCGAACTCGGCGTCGTAGAGATCCTGGCGGCTCTGGAGAGGGAGGGGAATGGTGGTGACGCCGCGTGCATAGACACCGCTAGGTTCGTTGAGAGTGAGAATGAGGTGGGTGGCTGGCTCGAGAGGCTGGAGGATGGCGGAGCCAAGGGTACCGTAGACCTCGAAGCGGCGCTGACTGGGCAGGGGAACCATGGCAGCGATGTCCAGGAAGGCGAGGGCGGTGGGGAAAGAAAAGACACCGAGAGCGTTGTCGATGAAGCTGGGGAGATCGCGGCTGGCATCATTGCGGAGGAAGGCCTGGACAGCAGTGGGGCGCCCGAGGAGCCAGACGATCTGATCGATGAGGTGGCCGGCGAGGTCGTAAAAGATGCCACCGCGGTGGGAGGCATAGTGCTGTGAGTAAGATGAGGGTGAAGCCGTGGTGGTAGCGGAACATGTAGCCGAGCTGGAGGTGGCGGTGGTGCTGAGTGACGGTGGCGATGAGGCGCTGGAAGGCGGTCCAGTCATCGCCGGCCGGCTTGTCCAGCCAGAGGTGTTTGCCGGCGCTGGCGGCGTACTGGGCCATGGCGAGGGATTCCCAGTTGCTACCTTCGATGGCGACAGCCTGGATGTGTGGATCGTCGAGGATATCGTGGATGTGCTGGAAGAAGTGGATGCCGGCATAGACTGGTAGCTGCTGGGCGAGCTGGCGGGCGACGCTATCGGGCTCGTAGATGCCGGCGAAGTCGATCTGGCTATTGCGGCGGAGGGTGTGGGTTTTGCCGGCGGCGTGGCCGTGCTTGACGCCGATCTGGGCGATGGCGATCACGGGTGCTCCTTACTATTGCTGTGCAGAGCTATGGTAGCGCGGGAGGGTGAGGGGGCGCGAGGAGGGGACGAGAGTGCGCGATTACCAGTAGCGGTTGTGAGGGGAGGGTGACGTCAGATTTGCTACGTCAAAGCGCTGTTCGACATTGAGAAATGTGACGTCAGGTTGCGGTAGGCTGTGGTTGCCTTTGGCGGAGGGGGCACAGGAGAGAAGGTTGGAGACTTCCATGCACCGAAGTTTTCTGTCAGTCATATTTCTAACAATTCTGCTCTTTACGTTTTTGTTGGTAGATACGGCGCAAGCACAGGGCTTACCTTCGAGCGCAAAGCCGGAGCACCTTACGAACAGACGGTCCCGATGATCGTTGATTGTGCGCAGACGCTCCTTACGCCCCAGGGTCGCACGTTTGCGGCAGCGCATAACCTCTGTAATTCCACCAGCAAGAGTGGCCAGTCACAGCCGTTTAACACCGTCTACGGCGATTGCGGGAGTAGCACACTCTACGTCTTCAAC
>JAMDCW010000143.1 GCA_023489405.1 Chloroflexota bacterium | reverse complement strand
TAGGTGTAATGCCTGCGATCACCTAGGATCCTCATCAGCTAAACTATACAGCGCTCTGAGGGTAAGGGACTCACCTTGACGAAAGGATTCAGCTCACTCGGCAGAATCAGCACATCTGGCCGAACATTCAACCACTCGCCCAACTTCATGTACGATAGGTCAAGACAAGCGCCGACAGCCAACCGCTCTTCCACGCCGGCCTCAGCAACCTCCCCGTCGATTGCGGTGGGCTTCAAGGCATCCTCTCTGGCCTGTGGCGGAAAGATAGGGAAGAAATGCCTCTGCTCCGCCACAGCGCTCGCCAACCGCGCGAAGGGATCATCGATGAATTTCTGGCCCTTTGCCGGCTTGTAGACGTTCCCCTTCCGCAGCTCGGAAAGAACATCTTGTGTACTTATAGCGAAGATCATCTCATTGATGCTCAACATGATCGGATTCGTGACTATCTGCACTTGCTTCGGCAGGCCTAGGGCAGCTCGTGGAAAGCGATCTTGAGGCCAGGAAACGTGTTTGCTGATTGCGTCGCGGACGCTCGGGACCATGATGATAGTTATGGTTGGTACAGTTTGGGTGAGACGTTGCAATGGTTGTGCGACGAGGAGGCGAAAGACGTCTTGGATCGTTGCGCGGTCAGGCTCGATGCGGGCGTCGGAGGGAAGATAATTGTCAAAGTCGCCGGATGCGATGATGGGGTGTTCGAGATCGAGGAAGGGACCGGAGAGGATGAGGACATCGAGACGTTCTTCCTCCGCTCGAGCGATCAGAGTTTTCAGTGGCTCGAACCAGAGGTCAGCGTCCGTTGTAAAGGGACCGCTGGCTACAAGGAGACCCAGTGGCTTTATCTCACCGTCCGCACTGGCCAGCCGGTCGTTGTGTACCTCGAGCTCCGCCGGAGTTGAAGCAGGAGGTGGCAGGTGCGGTAGTTGCAGTATTTCCGTCACGTTGAAGTACTCGCCACTGACGTTCGTCCCACGAACGGCTACGATCTTGCCCGGGAAGAGGTCACAGCCAACGCCTTCGAACTTCAACGGGACGCGCAGTCCGGCTCCCATACGCCGGCTCGTCTCTAGCGTGACACTGGCAGCGTTGAGTCTACCATTGGGCTGGTCGCAAGCGATGCGGCCAACAGCAACAATCTCAGCGGTCGACTGGGCCGCCGGGTTGCCAAAGGTACTGTCAGGTAGCTGGTGGTGCTCCTGCACCCATTCGGTGAAGCTATCAATCCTGTCGTCCAGCACTTCCGACACCTCCGACAGCTTCATCGCCATAGTCTTGTAGGCAAACTTTGGTAGATCCATGTTCGCTTTCAGCTTGACTCGGGCCTCGGTGTATGGCTCAGCTGGTGCTATGGCGGTCGGGATATGGCTGTTGATCTGCTGAATGATCTCTCCCGGGTTTTGTCGCTGTTCGAAGGCTACACCATCGCGTACAGGCGTACGAGTCTTGCCGTCTGCGGGCGAGCTATTGATGCCGCTCTTTGTCGACTTGGGCGCAGGTGTGTCGTAGTTGTTCGCTTTCCGCTTCATCGCTCCTATTCGAGGGCCTGGCGTAGCGGAGACCATACCATCCAGCATGCCGAAGACATCATCGCCGCCGCCGCCGCCTCGCGGAGTAGGAGCTGCTCGCTTGACTGCGCTCTGATGCGCATGATGGCTTTTGGCGCGGGACTCTCGCTCCATTGCGTCTTGCAAGTCCTTCTTAAACTCCTTTACGGTCTTGAGGTCGAGCTTCGTGCGGTCGGTACCCATTTTGATCGCGTAGCTCTCCCATTTGTAGAACAGTTCCTGCGGGCTGATGTCCAGCAGATTCGATATATGCTGCAGCTCGCTCGCAACGTCGCTAGGTAGAGCACCGCCAGCGGACGGCGCGAATAGAGCGTTGATCTCCGTGTCGGCCATTGTGTGGAGAGAGCGAAAGAACCTATATCATGCAATTGAATCGATGGAAGTGGGAGAGACGCGCGGGAAGACGCGACGCGCTTTCCATTAAACACGAGCTTACCTCATCGATGCAATCCTGCCTCAGGCCTGAAGCGGAGTGGGCCGGGAGCAGCCGCGCCCGCGATTCGAACATCGAAATTGTGCGCCAAGCCGCCAACAGCTTTGCGACCGCAGACAGACAACTCCAGCGCACCAACACCACCGGCAACAGCTTCCAGCGTACGTGACGATATCACCTGGTCTCTCCGGATCCCTCTAACAAATACTCCAGCAACTCTTCCTCACCGCTCGACATCCACGAAGCAAAACCGCCAATATGTCTCACGAATCTGTCTGGTACTCGCGCCCACGCACTTACGGCAAGGGTGCCCGCCAGTGGTGAGTGCGAATCATGGTGCAAAAGACGAGGGAAAAATGTATGGACGGAGGGTGCTGATATGTGGATTCTTTCCAGTCGCGTCTGCACGCACAAGGCCGGTCTCATCCGCAAGTACGGCCTGAACATCTGCCGTCAGTGCTTCCGTGAGAAGAGCAGCGACATTGGTTTCACCAAGGTACGAAACATTACCTCGTGGGATTAGAAAGCACCGGTAAATCCGCGTACGGAGGGCTGGAGAAGGAGGAGCGAGGAGCGCAGGGAAGGTGTGCCAGCAGGGCGATCATGGAAGAGCTGCACAATGGCGTTCAAGGACATGCGGGATGGCTTGATACTGCGAGCGGCCGTTGAGATGATGCTATAGCCACGGATGTGACAAATTCTTACGACACTCTTCTTGCATGCTGTGCCCTTGGTCCTGCATCCGAGAGAAAATATTCTAGCTGCGTCCCGCGTATACTCAACGCTGCTGCAGGTGGTTTCTCCTACGCCCACGTCCCATTTTGCAACGTTCAACCATCAGTATAGACAAATGACGGACATCGATGGTCAAATCCAGAGGCATACCGCGCTCCCGTCAGTAACATACTACGTCCGCCCATATGCTTCGCAAACGAGCAAAGGGTGCCCCTACTAACGTCCAAACTTCTCGCCGTCCTTGAGCACCGGCTACTTATATACCCTCCAGGAATGACATCTCTGTAGCTCGGCGTTACAGGTATCCTGGCACGCAGCTTGGATACCCGGAAGTGGCAAGCTTTCTCACACGAAGTGATCCATTCGTACACTTTGCATTCCTACATTGATCGCCTCCATTTCCTTGGCGACGCTCTGGTTGTTCGAAATAGTTCCTCGCAACAGCGGCATTGCCTCCGCCGCAGAACTTACAATCCCTTCTTGAC
>JAMDCW010000024.1:1612-3243 GCA_023489405.1 Chloroflexota bacterium | reverse complement strand
GTCAGCGTATCGCCGCACTTTGGGCATCGTCGCCAATCCCAGACTGATCGGTTGGGTAGAATCCCAGGAAGTGGTGTAAAAAAGCTTGACAGAGTGGCCACCGTGTGCTTTCTGAGTTTGTAAGCAAACAATCACAGAAAGGACGACACGATGGCCGAGGAAAGCATGACAGGTTTGGAGGTACTGCGCAAGGGGGAGGGCGCAGAGAGCGATTTCCTGCGGGAGGCAGTTCGCCGCTTCGTCCACGACTTGATGGATGAGGAGGTAAGCGCCCTGATCGGGGCCGAGCGATACGAGCGCAGCGAGGAGCGCACCACCCAGAGAAACGGCACGCGCCACCGACCTTGGGACACCCGGGTCGGCACCATTGACCTAGCGATTCCCAAGTTGCGTACAGGCAGCTATTTCCCCAGTTGGCTGGAGCCACGCCGTCGCTCAGAGCAGGCCCTTGTGGCCGTGGTCGCCGAGGCCTACCTGCGGGGCGTGAGCACGCGCAAAGTGGAAGCGCTCGTGCAGACCCTAGGCATTACCGGGATGAGCAAGAGCGAGGTGAGCCGCCTCTGTACCACCTTGGATGCCCAGGTGACGGCCTTCCGCACCCGCCGGCTGGATGCGGAGTACCCCTACATCTTCCTCGATGCCCGCTATGAGCACGTACGGGAGGACGAGCGTGTGCAGTCGATGGCCGTGGTCATCGCCTACGGCATCCGGTCGGACGGTGTGCGCGAGGTCTTGGGGTTGGATGTCACCAACAGCGAGCAACTGGAGCACTGGCGAGCGTTTCTGCAGGAGCTCGTGGCACGGGGTGTACGGGGTGTGAAGCTGGTCACGAGTGATGCCCACCGCGGCCTCAAGCAGGCGATCCGAGAGGTCTTCATAGGGGCAGGCTGGCAGCGCTGCCGAGTGCATTTCCTGCGCAACCTCTTGGTGCACGTGCCGAAGGCGGCACAGGCGATGGTGGGGGCGACGGTGCGTCCGATCTTCAATCAGTCCAGTCGAGCCCAGGCCCAGGCGCAACTGAAGCAGGTGTGTAGTGCGCTGCAGGGGCGTTTTCCAAAGGTGACGGCGATGTTGGAGGAAGCCGAGGAGGAGATCCTTGCCTTCTACGACTTCCCGCGTGAGCATTGGCGGCAGATCTACAGCACGAATCCCTTGGAGCGGCTGAATAAGGAGCTGAAGCGGCGCAGTGCGGTAGTAGGCATCTTCCCTAACCGGGCAGCCGTAGTGCGACTGCTCGGGGCATTGCTGGCAGAACAGAACGACGAGTGGCTAGTGCAGAAACACTACTTCAGTGAGGCATCAATGCGCAAGCTGACCGAACCGGCCGTGGAGCACAGTTTGGAGCTTGCCAGCGCGTAGCACTCAGGCAGGAGCACGGTGGTATTTACACCACTTGACGGGACGTAACCGCGCCCTGTTGCTGCCAATTGATTCAACCTTAGCCTGACCTCATGCTGCTGATCCACGTAGATCGCTCCTCCCGCTGGCATACGTGCTCACCGCTTGGGCTCCCGGAACGCCTTATCCATCTCACCTGCTTCACGGAGGACTCGTGATCAAAAGGCTCGGGCGACTAGGGCCTGTTAAGGCGGTGGGGCACTCGCGGCCTTGCTGTTTACGCTCGACACTTA
>JAMDCW010000024.1:822-1571 GCA_023489405.1 Chloroflexota bacterium | reverse complement strand
TCCTTTTGATCGATCAGACACGAGTCAGTATCGGCCATAAGGTCGATTGTCAAACATGGGTAATGTCTCTATCATCGCCTTACAGTTCTCAACTGCCCTCGAATGGGTGGGCAAGTATAGAGGGCGATCAACGTGAAGGAGAGGGTGTCTTGCCCAAATCTAACACGAATGACGAGTGCGCCGCGCAATGACCGTGCCCAACACTCTTGGTAGGTAGGGTTGATTGGCGTTTCACCAGCGTAGTGTGTCGCATGCGGCAAGTCCGGTCTCCTATCTCACTCTTGGATCGCCTCGCGCGCTAAGGTCTTTGAGGAGTACGCTACGCCCATCTTACCTTTGCCGTAGTCTAGAAAGCCCTGCTCTGGCGGCGGGGTACAGGAGGATTTGTCCATGGATGATGCTTCGGCGGAACGCGCGAGGGAATGGGAGGAACAGTACCGTTTAGCGACAGATGATCAGCCCATGCCCCGACGCCAGCGCAAGAACCTCTCCGGCATCCCTCTCAAGCCGCTCTATCTCCCAACCGACGTCCCGTCAACTTACGGCGATACTCTGGGCTTTCCCGGCCAGTATCCTTACACACGTGGTGTGTACCCAAGCATGTACCGTGGGCAGCAATGGAGCCGCCGCTTGCTAGTAGGCCATGAGGCTCCCGAAACGTGGAATTCCAGGATGAAGCGAATGTTTGCCGCCGGCCAGACCGCGACGTCCATGGTGCCATGCAATGTTATTGTCCGCCGCTACGACCT
>JAMDCW010000024.1:0-812 GCA_023489405.1 Chloroflexota bacterium | reverse complement strand
AAGATGCGGCTATGACGTGGACGAGGTCGACAAGAATCTCGTTGGTACCTGTGGCACGCCGGTTTCCACTCTCCGAGACATGGAGATCTGCTTCGACGGAATGCCCATCGACCGGTTGAGCACTGCCTTCCAAGATATGTCTCCTTTCACTGCTGTCGCGATGTACCTGACCGTAGCCAAGCGGCGTGGAGTGCCTATCAGTTGTCTGAGGGGCACTACGAGCCAGACCGACTTCATCACCCACTATCTCTCTTGCCACTTGGCATTCCGTATTGCGTTGGAGAGCCAGCCTCGCCTGTTTGTCGATCACGTCAAGTACTGCATATCACACATGCCACTGTGGAACCCGGTGAGTATCCTTGGCCAGAACATGCAACAGGCCGGAGCGACGCCATTGCAGGAACTAGCCTTCACGCTCGCCATAGGTATCTACTACGTCGAGCTATTGCGCCACGCTTCACTTTCTTCTTTGACGTCACGCTGAGCATATTCGAGGAGGTAGCCAAGTTCCGTGCCGCGCGGCGCATCTGGGCGACGCTGCTCAAGGAGCGCTTCGGTGCCAAGGATCCGCGCTCCCTGCGGATGAAGTTCCATGCTCAGACCTCGGGTCGCGAATTGATACGAGAGCAGGCAATGAACAACGTCACCCGCGTCGCCATGCAAGCGCTAGGCGCAGTGCTCGGCGGCTGCCAATCGCTTCACACCGATTGCTGGGATGAGCCATTTGGTGCACCGGCTGAAGATGCGGCACGCCTTGCCCTCGCGACCCAGAACGTAATTGCCGAGGAGACGGGCGCCACCGACGTCATTGA
>JAMDCW010000078.1 GCA_023489405.1 Chloroflexota bacterium | reverse complement strand
ACGAATGCTCACGTGGTCCGGGGAGCGCAGAAGCTGCTGGTGACGACAGCTAATGGGAAGCAGGAGTATTCGGCGACGCTCGTGGGAGCTGATCCGCGGACGGATCTCGCGGTAATCCGGGTCCAGGGAGCGCATTTGACCCCACTGCCGCTAGGGAATTCGAATAATCTGCAGGTTGGACAGTGGGTGGTAGCGATTGGAAATGCGCTGGCGTTGCCTGGCGGCCCGACGGTGACAGCCGGTGTGGTGAGCGCACTGGATCGGACGGTGCGGGAGCCGGCGTCAGGGCAGTCGTCGGGATCTGGCGGGCCGTATCTGTTCGATGTGGTTCAGACGAGCGCTCCGATCAATCCGGGGAATAGTGGTGGTCCGCTGGTGGATTTGAATGGCAATGTGATTGGTATCAATACATTGGGCGCTGGGATGGCAGAACCGGGTGTGCAGTCGCAAGGGATCGGTTTTGCGATCGCGATCAACACAGCGAAGAAGATCGCCCAGGAGCTGATTGCACACGGACACGTAACGTATGCGTTCTTGGGCGTTGGCACGATTTCGAACACACCGGCTCTGGCACAGCAGTATGGATTGCCGGCAGTGCCGGGGGTAGCGGTCGTTGATATCGTGCCGGGCTCGCCAGCGCAGCAGGCGGGGATCCAGCCGAAGGATGTGATTACGAAGGTTGGCAGTTCAGCGATCCGGAGCACGAGTGATCTGCAGAAGGTGTTGACGAACTACCAGCCTGGTCAGCAAGTGACGGTGACATGGGTATCTGACCGGACGAGACAGACGTCTACGAAAACGGTAACGCTGGCGACGGCACCGGCCCAGTCAGCGTAGACGCCGCTTTCCTCTGCCGGAGCTGGCCATGGTGGACCTCCTGGCCAGCTTTTGGTATTTCTTTGGAGAGAACCGTTGAGTGATGCTCCGGTTGTTTTGGGATCTCCCGTACGACCGAATTGCCGTGGAGTCAACTGCGACGTGAGCCTGCACCAAAATGGCTCGCGTGTTCATCAACATCCCCGTGGGGACCGTGTGGCAAGGCTACGCGGTGAATGTTCATGGGCGAGATGTTAGCTAATACGGGCAGCGCCACTCCTCTTGTGATGTCACGTTCTGTGTGGAGACGATCGTCCCAGATCTCGAGCAGATAGATGGCTGCGCTTCCCACTGCGAGACCCCCGAGTGTACTTACAAGGATATTGATTTTCAACTTTGGTCGATTAGGCTCGGTTGGCGTTGCAGCGCTCCGGACGATGCTGAGGTCAACGTCCGGATTGAGCTGAGCCTGATTCACTCTCCTGATGTAGGACACGAAGAGTGTACTCAGACCATTGGCGATATCGGCGGCACGCTGTGCGTTGGTGTCATCCACCTGGAGGGTAATGGTAAGTGTCATATTGTCGGGAATTGCATGGACCATGGCTGCCAGTGCGCGTGGGGGCGTATCGAGCTGTAACCGGGTATTGAGCGCGGTGAGCAGATTGTCGCTCGTCATCTGAATGGCGTAGTTTGCGAGAAGCGCTTGAGCGGCGAGCTCATTCCCGTTATCGAAGCGTGCAGCGGTGACCGAGATGACGACGCTGGCACGATAGAATTTCGTGGTCAGCTTGCTATAAACACCGGCTGTGCCTGTGCACACCACGAGGAAGGCAAGAATAATGTACCAACGGCGCGCCAGCGCCGCCGTGATGTCTGGATAGTACATCGATAGCGTTCTCTTCCGCTCAATTGTTCAACTCTGGTTGCTGTCTATGCGCCGGTGATCAATGCTCAGCGCAAGGAGGCTGCGATTCGTTCGAGTTCTGAACGGCCAACGCCAGCGATGCGTTGACCGATGAAGCGCACTTCTACTCCGTCGCGTCAAATTCCACGCCCGCGGCCGTACCCTCATCCATTTCATCGTCGATGCCAGCGGCTCCATGGCCGCCCATCGCCGCATCGCCCTCACCAAAGGTGTCATCCTCGCCCTCCTCCTCGATGCCTACCGCCGCCGCGATCGTGTCAGCCTCACCATCTTCCGGGATACGCATGCTGAGCTCGTCCTCCCTCCCACCAACAGCGTCGACCTCGCCGAACAGCGCATCCGCGTGCTGCCCACCGGCGGCAAAACCCCGCTCGCCGGCGCCCTCCAGTTCGCCACCGACCTGCTCCGCCGCTGTACCCAGCGCGACTCCAGCTCGTCTCAACTCGTTATCCTCCTGACCGATGGCCGTGCCAATACCGGCTCCCAGGGCCAGCACCCCTTCCAGGAGGCCCTTGCCAGCGCCACTCACCTCCGCGGCATCGCCTGTCAGCTCACAACTCCCCTCATCCTCGTCGATTGTCAGCAAGGCAACCAGCGCCTTCCCTTCGTCCAGCAGCTCAGCGCCGCTCTCGGCGCCAACCTCCTCACCCTCGATCAGCTCGCCGCCCTCCCTGCCTTCCACTCTGCCACCCCCATCCTCACCCCACCAGTCACCCACTAATCGCTACCTCCCCAAATCCGCCGAACGCTACAATCAGGCATGCAGCACAAGCTTGCTGGAGGGCGCGCTCGTTCGGAATTCCACCGCACGTTCGCGCTATGCAGTATCAGCAAATAGGAGAAGCTATCCGTGACGACCGATCTTGAGCGCTTCCTAGCGGAGTGCACTCTGTTGGGACAAGAGGAAGTGGATTGGAACAACGGCGCGCTCCCTCTATATCTCACTGCCTACCTGAGCAGCGCGCTCCCACCGGACGAGTACGTGACTTCCGTACGCTGTCTGATCTTCAAGGATGATCAGGTATTGGTACAGCGGGATCGTCACAATCTTCACCTTTTGCCAGGTGGACGCCGAGAGTGCGGTGAAACGTTCGAGCAGACACTGGACCGTGAGGTGGCCGAGGAAACCGGCTGGACAATAGCCGACGCGAAAGTCCTAGGTGTGCTCCACTTTCATCATCTCGGCCCGAAACCGGCTGGCTATCTCTATCCCTACCCCGATTTCCTCCAGGTGGTCTACCAGGCTGAGGCAGATAGGGAACAACCAGAGCGCCGTCTAGACGATGGGCACGAACTCGACTCTACGTTCCTTTCGATCGCCGAAGCGCAGCGGCTGATTCCTCCCCCATGGGGCCAAGTATTTCTAGCCACCGCGCTGCGCAACCGCCTTCCACCATCTGGCGCGCGCTGATGGTGCTGCTGCGAAGCCATCTGCGAAATGGCTCCACGGCAATTCGGTCGTACGGGAGATCCCAAAACAACCGGAGCATCACTCAACGGTTCTCTCCAAAAAA
>JAMDCW010000022.1 GCA_023489405.1 Chloroflexota bacterium | reverse complement strand
TATACTTCTTCTTCATATCTCAAGAGTACACCTCCCTCACCCATTCATCAAATCACGATTGACTGAACACTAGATGTTCAAACCCCTCGCCTCGTCTGGGACATGTACCGACATTCGTTGATCCACTCGGATATGATGCAAAGGGCTTCCTTTCAAGGCAAACACGCGATCTGGGAAATAGCGATTGGCGGAGGGAAGCACTCCTTTGGAGCGGGGAAAGTTAGTGTCGATCTCCTCAAGCTTTACGACGATCTGGTGGAGTACCTCCAAGGAGAAGTCAAAAAGGGAGACCAAACAAATCTGTGTATCATGACAGGATTCGAATACGAGAAAGCGTCTCCTGAGGTCATCGCCGAATTTAGCAAGCTTTAGTGCCATTTTCTGGCTAGATTTAAGCATGATTGCTGATCATGCCCCATCATGCTGCAATGACTGCTTCCAGAGGCTCGAACCGCCCACCTGCCCGGTTCATCACCGTGCCCGGCCACATCCCCCATCACTAAAGTCGTCCAGAGGTGCGTAGTGTCGAGCGTGCGTCAGGAATCTATGCGACGCATCCAAGAGAATTGGAGAAAACTGCTCTCAATAGACACCTGCAAAACGCTTACGATGGCATTCTGGGAGCATGCATCAGTTCGCGATGGAGCATCTGACGGGCGATGTAGCGGAGCACCGGTAAGATGTTCAGACAGGCTTCGATATCGTCAAACTTGTCAGCACTTAGAACGATTTGTTGCGGATCAATGTGGGCCATCGCATTACTCTTGGTTTTCTCGAACTCTTCGAGCACCTTGCCGAATTACTTCCCCAGGTATGGTCGCCAGACCCCCTCGTCTATATAACGGCTATGCGGGATATCGGCGAAGTCAGTCGGGATTACTTCGTCATAGCGTTCCACGTCCATCCCATTGGTACGTGCCTTCTGGGCACGGATTGTCCGTAGATGACGAATACCCTCTGTCACCTTGAAGAAACTGAGTACCTGGAAGAAGACGTTGCTCGCGTTTAGTCCCTCGCGATAAGCGGCAAGAAGTTGCCGATTTTCGGGAGTAGATGCAACCATCTCAGTCGGGTTCTCCGTCAAGACTCGCACCTTACCGATTGCTCCAAAACGATACTTCTGGGCTTGCGTTGCTTCCTCCACGATGTGATACGCAGCAATGTCTATCGCTACATCGTTGACAAAACTCCAGCGACTGAGCAGAGGGAGCACCAGATCATGTGCGTACCGCTCCGCATTGAGGAAATTGTCAGCAATGACACGCATGATCGCAGTGGCTAGATGTCCTTCAACGTTGATTGAGAAAGAGACCTCTGCAGATTCTGCTTCATTGTAGACCTTTACACGCAGGTGGGTGATACCACTCCCTTGTGGTACTTGCAGGAGTGAGTCGCCAGTCGATACGAGTTGTTCGAAGTTCATATCGCTATGGAACGTCTTGCTTCCGGGGACAGCTAGGATGAGGGTAACACAATAGAAACCGCGATGTCCTTGGGGATCTAGCGTAATCTGTGAACGAGGATCGTGCGGGAGATATTGAGGAACCACGATAAGGGAAAAACGGTCGTTTACCTCGGGGCGGTCGACCGTTAAATGCAATCTCTTGGGTACTGCGGGAGTATGAGGATATGCAGGGCGAGGAAGTGGTCGCATGCCCTTCCTCACGTGTTTCTTTCGTTGCTTTGCCATTTTGTGGTTACCTCATCGCTAAATCACTGGTTTGGGATACTCACGCGGTGGCGCCGGGGTATTGTCCGGTTTTGTGTCGATGTTGTACCAGTCGTGGAGCCAGCGACACGCTGTTGTCTGGAAGTGATGACCAAGCATGTCGTCGTAGGTAATTGTCAGCGTACTGCCTTCGCATACCCATATTTCGTGGGAAGCCACCCAATGGTAGGCTTGTTCCTTGCCCCCTGCTGCGATCGGCCGTGCTCCACCCTTGCTAGGTGGGATGCTAAAAGATTCACTGGGTAAGGCGTGGCTCTCCAGGATAACCCCGACGTTGATCGCTGGACCGTTACCGATGTTTTGCAGGAACAAAGGCTCCCATTCCTGCCCACTGTCCAGAATAGGAGCACCAACTTGAGAGAAATGCACGATCCTCACATAACCATCTCTCCCGTGACCCACCTTCTCGAAGCTGACGACAGGGACAACTAGCGGGCGGAGCGAGTCAGCCATTCTCGTAACCATATCCCGTGATGCGGCGGCTGAAGCTTCGGTGGCCTTGCCCATCTGTTGAGTTAACAGGACATAGACCAGCGTCACGGCAGCCAGGACGAAAGCAAAATAAACTGCTGCGACGGATGCACCAGTCGAAAAGTCCAGACTACCGCTACGACCGAACATCGATGCGAAGACTCGCACGACGGTAGCCGACAATGGAACGCCCACAATGAGCGTAAGAATCCCGAGAAGGATCGCCAATCCCCAACCTTTCCAGATCACGGTCATGACCTCCGCGAATGCACGATAGTGGCGCTAAGCATGCGCTCACCCAGCCGCCAATCGACCATACCTGCAAGGATGCCTATTATGTCGACTCCACCCGGATGGACTACCTTTTAAGCATGGACGGCGCGCGATGCTCCTGCTATGCACGTGACGAGATGTGCCCAAACGCTCATTCGGAGTCAAGGTAGAAGTCCAGAAGCTACAGGAAATCGCGGAGTAGGTCGAGAAGCTTTTGGATCAGTGGTAGTCCGACTCGGCTCGATTCTTCCGCTCACGCCTTCCGGAGGATCTCCAGGAACTCTGTGACAACCTCTGACGGCGACTGGAAGCAACGTGCCGCATCGAAGTGCTCGACCACACGGATTCCGTGAGCCCGAAACAGACGGTCACGCTCGTGGTCATAGGCCGTTCGTGACGGTGGATGAAAGGGCTCGCCATCTACCTCGAGTATCCCCCACTTGCCGTT
This sequence comes from Chloroflexota bacterium, assembly GCA_023489405.1. Classification (GTDB taxonomy): domain Bacteria; phylum Chloroflexota; class UBA4733; order UBA4733; family UBA4733; genus JAMDCW01. The sequence goes on along the minus strand of JAMDCW010000022.1, from coordinate 359 downwards.
AACACAGATGAGGAAGTCGGCTTCACGGTTCTCCCGTCCTAACCCTACGTTCAAACGCGCAAGACAGTTGGGGAGGAAGAGAATTTTTTGGCGGTCGAGCGCTTCGGCGATCCGGATCTCTGTTCGGGAACGAAATCGTAGATTATGCCAAGTGAGTGAAATCAACCCTGTTGCGGCCTGGTTATGAACGCCGCGGCCACGAGCAATCTCGAGTAGCTCAGAACGCCAGTTCGGGTCGATGTCGAGCAGCTCCGCACGGGCGATCAGCTTCTCCAAACCGTACTGGATTGGGAGGATGGCGTCGATCGCTCTCCACACCGCGTCACGAATGGGATAATCCCTGGCGGGATTGTCAGCCG
>JAMDCW010000106.1 GCA_023489405.1 Chloroflexota bacterium | reverse complement strand
GCCGAGCTCTTCGCGCATCTCACGGCGCCACGTGGCGGAGAGGTCATTGGTATCTTCGAGCTCAGACCGCCCGCCGAAGAACGCCCACTTGCCTGCGCTCGGAGGTTTGTCGGCGCTGCGCAGATGGAGGAGCACCTTACCTGAGGCGGCGTGGTAGAGGAAGCCGACTGCGACGTCCTGGGGCATCTTAGGCGGTTGCTGCTACGCGAGGCTGGGCGTGCTGGGCCACCTGCTCCCAAGGTAGGCTGGCTTTGCCGAAGTGACCGTAAGCGGCGGTTTGCTGGTAGATGGGGCGCTGCAGGTTCAAGGTACGGATGATTTCACGGGGCTCCATCGTGAGGAGAAAGTGGGCATACGCTCGCAGGTCGGCATGGTCGATGCGTTCGGTACCGAATGTTTCGACGTCGTACGTGGTGGGCTCGCGGCGGCCGATGCAGTAGGCTACCTGGACTTCGCAGCGTTCGGCCAATCCCGCGGCGACGATGTTCTTGGCTACATAGCGGGCGCCGTATGCTCCGGAGCGATCTACCTTGGTGGGATCTTTGCCGCTGAATGCGCCGCCACCGACGCGTGCCATTCCGCCATAACCATCGACGATGATTTTGCGCCCGGTTAAGCCGGTATCTGTGGCGGGGCCACCGTGATGCCAGACACCAGTGCCGTTCACGATGACGTGATCGTCGCTGATGGTCCAGCCATAGGCGCTGAGGATGGGCGAGACGACGAGGTTATAGAGGTCCTGTTTCAACTGGACCAGTGATACACCTTGGTCGTGGGGTGCTGCAAGGACGACGGAGTCGACGCCGATGGGGCGGCTATCGATATAGCGGACTGACACTTGGGTTTTCCCATCGGGACGTAGGTAGGGAAGGATGCCTTGTTCGCGCTGCTGGTCGAGCTGCTGGGCGAGCCGATGGGCGAGGGTGATTGGCATCGGCATGAGCTCAGGGGTTTCGGTACAGGCGTAGCCGTACATCATTCCTTGGTCACCAGCGCCGTCGTGGTCGACGCCTACGGCGATTTCCGGCGATTGCTGATGGATATGGACTTGCACTTCTAGCTGATCGGCATGGAAGCCGTAATTGGGGATGGTGTAGCCAAGCTCTCGCACTACGTGGCGAACGAGCTGATCGTAGCTCACCTGAGCGTTGCTGGTGATCTCGCCAGCGAGCACAATGCGATTTTCGGTAGCTAGTGCCTCGCAGGCTACGCGGCTTGAAGGATCCTGGGCAAGGCAAGCATCGAGCACGGCGTCGGATATAGCATCACAAAGCTTATCGGGGTGCCCACTGCAGACTGACTCGCTGGCGAAAACCTGATAGTGCATCTATTTCCTCTCCCAAACGGAAGCTTCGTCATCTTTGGAGACAGGCTCAAAGGCGACGGTGGTCACGGACGTGACCGACGGCATTGGGGAGGATTTCCCTCGCCAGGATAATGCCACCTGACCAGCGGGGTGCATAGAGATGCCAACTTCAGCAGGTAGTACAGTTTCCGCGGCTGTCCCGCGGCATATCTGCCCCTACCAGGGCTGGATTTGGCACCTTCGCTCCGCAGAAACCAGGTTGCCGGACGGTCAATGGCCCAGTTGCCTCACGTCGCTCTTGATACATGCTCTTCAATTACAGAGAGTCATAGCATTAGCACTTCGTTGCTGTCAAGTGTCACCTGGTCGGTACCATAAACATGAGGGACATTCGCGCAATATTACCAGAGAATTTTTACAGCTTGCCGGGCTAGTCGCGGTAATTGCTTCTCCCCCACAGGTGTTACCGGAAGGTAATGGAATATACACTTGTCCAAATGTAGAAATGTAGATAGGAGTGAGGTGTGGAGGGAGATCCCTTGTTAGAGGTGCGTGACCTCCGCGTGTATTTTGAGACGCGTGATGGCACGGTGAAAGCTGTCGACGGTGTGTCGTTTTCCATCGAGCCGGGGGAAACATTGGGACTAGTGGGCGAGTCTGGGTGTGGGAAGAGTGTGACAGCGATGTCGATCATGCGGCTTGTTCCGCATCCACCAGCGCGGACGGTTTCTGGGAGTATCTTATTTCAAGGTCGAGACCTCTTGAAGCTGAGTGAAGCGGGGATGCGGCGTGTTCGTGGCAAGCAGATCGCGATGATTTTTCAAGATCCGATGACATGTCTGAACCCTGTGCTGACGATCGGGCGGCAGATTATGGAAGCGCTGCAACGGCACCTAGGTATGACAAAGAGGCAGGCGCGAGCGAGGGCTATTGAACTGCTAGAACTCGTAGGCATTCCAACGGCGGCAAAACGTATCGATGACTACCCGCATCAGTTTTCTGGTGGTATGCGGCAGCGTGTCATGATTGCGATGGCGCTTTCTTGCAGTCCGCAGCTTCTCATCGCGGATGAGCCGACTACGGCACTGGACGTGACCATTCAGGCGCAGATTTTGGAGCTGATTGCGAAACTGCGACGAGAGTTCAACACGGCTGTCATGCTCATCACGCACGATATGGGGGTTGTTGCAGGGGTTTCGGATCGCATCGTCGTGATGTATGCAGGGCGTCCGATGGAGACGGCTGATGCAGAGGTGTTATTCAGCAATCCGCGACATCCGTATACGATGGGCTTGCTCCACTCGATCCCTCGCCTCGACGAGGAGCGAAAAGAGCGATTGGTGCCGATTCAGGGACTTCCACCGGATCTCATCTCGCTTCCAGCGATCTGTCCGTTTGCGCCGCGTTGTACGTTTGCTGTTGATCAATGTCGAGCGGGTGTTCCGGAGCTACGGCTTGTCGAGCTTAATCATTACGTCGCTTGCATTCGTGAGATTACGAAAGAGCGCTATGCGCATGCCGCGGTGGCGACTTCTTCGTAGCAGTGTCGATGAATGGTGAAATGGAAGGATGCGCGAGATGGTTACTGCGGCTCAAGGAGTCACTACGACACATGTTGGGCTAGCTCAGCCACTAGTGCGTATCGATCGTTTGCATGTCCATTTCCCGATCACGTCCGGAATTCTCCTGCAACGCCGTGTGGGCGCCGTCAAGGCAGTGGATGACATCTCTTTCGAGATCTGGAAGGGAGAGACGCTGGGGCTAGTTGGGGAATCGGGCTGTGGAAAGTCTACGACGGGACGGGCGATTCTCCAACTGACGCGACCGACGCAGGGGAAGGTGTATTTTGGGGACCAGGAGCTGACGGCGCTATCTGGGGAGCAGATGCGCCGGATGCGCAAGCATCTTCAGGTGATTTTTCAGGATCCTTACTCTTCGCTCAATCCTCGAATGACGGTTGGCTCTATCATTGGCGAGCCGCAGTAACCATCTCGCGC
>JAMDCW010000077.1 GCA_023489405.1 Chloroflexota bacterium | reverse complement strand
AGCCTGGATGTTCATAGAGGAGCAGTACGAGTGGCAGGTAGGCGAGAAGTAGCGAGTTCGAAGACGAATGTCACAGCACGTGACAAGAGCGCACGGTTGACTAGTCACATGTGTGGTAGGTGTTCAAGGCCTATCACAGATCGCGAGCTTCTAATCGTGAAGAGCCTTGGGGGTTGGTCAACCTCCACGTACCATCGCGATTGTTATCGTTTGGCAAACTAAACTCGCCGTACGGTAGCGCCGGAATCAAGGGAAAACTTTGGTTCCGGCGCTATTTTGCGGGAATGGTGCTTGATCGTGGTGAGCGGCTGAGAATTGATAGGCTTTCGATATGGGCGGTTTGGGGAAAGAGGTCGATGATCTGGACCTGCAGGAGCTGCCACTGGGCGGCGATGAGTTGCTTGATGTCCCTAGCCAGTGTGCTCGGTTCGCAGGAGATGTATACCAGTGTTCGTACAGCACTCTCTGAGAGCGCTGTGATCAGTGGTGTAGACAGCCCACTTCGTGGCGGATCGACGATGACCATGTCATAGCCCGCTAGCTGCGTTGCGCGAAGGCGTAGCGCATCGGCCTGCTGGAACGTGACCTTATGGGCCAGGTCGGCGTTCTCTGTGGAGCGGCGAGCGAGCTGGATAGCCGGAGCGCTCGTCTCGATGCCTTGAGTTGACTCTACCAAGTCGGCTATCCCGATCGAAAAGAGACCGGCACCACAGAAGAGATCGAGAACGTGAGTGGCATGGTGTTCAAGGATCGTCTGGCGAATATTCTGAATGAGCCAGGCGGCTTGAGCAGGATTCACCTGAAAAAACGTCGTAGGGCCGATCAGGTATACGTGACCTGAGAGTTCTTGTTCGAGGACATCCGTTCCTGCGATAAGATCGATTGGGGTCTGATGTTGCTGCTGGAAAACGTGGCGGGAAGCTCTTGAGTACACTACTCCCACAACGTGTGGACAATCTTCCATGAGTAGTCGAGCGAGGCGGCGTAGCGGCCGGCGTTCACCGCTATTCGTCCAGAAGGTGATGAGCGCTGCAGCGATCGAGCCCTTAGTAGCGATACGCACGGTCATTTCTTCGATTGAGGAGGCATGATCTCGCAGGATTGTGCGCGCAAGAGGCTGGGCAAGAATCTCAAGGATTCGATTGATGAGCGGATGGGCAATGAAGCACGTTGTAATTGGCACGAAATCATGGGATTGGGTACGCCGCAATCCCAGATCACCGTTCGGCGTTATGGCAAACTGCATCGTATGGCGGTAGTGCCACTCGTCAGGGGCACGGAGGGCTTCACGAAGAGGTATATCTGTGATTCCACCAATACGTCGCAAACAATCATTGAGTATGCGTTGTTTCTCCTGAACTTGAGCCTCATACTGCAAATGCTGCCATTGACACCCACCACATCCCGCGATTGCCAGTGGGCAGGGTATGGTCCGGCGTTGAGGACCAGCTTTCAGTAGGTCTTGGAGTTCTCCTGTCAGAACACCACGGCGGCGATCCGATAGCGCGATTGTAGCAACATCGCCAGGTGCTCCTCCGCGAACCAAGGCGACTTCTCCTGAGGCGAGCCTGAATAAACAGGCTCCGCCTGTAACCATACCCCTCCCTTCACCTTGGAACACCGAGGGGTGCTTCGAGGAGTTATCGGTATTCGGCATAGTGGGTGCAGGCATCGGTTATGACACCTCATCTTCCCCATATCGCACGGTTAGTGAGAAGGTGGGTGGGAGAGATGGTCACAGGTGTGTCGATTGCCGGTAGCGGTCCAGCGCTTGCCGTAAAAGCTCTCGGACCGTAGTAGGGTTAGCCTTGCCCTTGGTCGCTTTCATCACAGGGCCGATAAATGAGTTGAAAGCGGCTTCTTTGCCATTCAGGTAATCAGCCAGCGCTTTTTGATTTGCAGTGATTGCTTCGGTGATCAAGCGCTCTAGTTCCCTGGAGTCGCTTACTATGACTAGCCCCTCTCGAATGACAATCACATCTGGATCAGCGTCTTGTTCGAGCACTTTTGCCAGAACTTGCCGCCCTATCGTGGTACTGATGGTCCCTTGCTGAACGAGCTTAATGAGAGTGGTCAGGCGTGCTGGAGTCACTGGACAGGTCTCGAGAAGTTCAGGATGGCCGTTGAGGAGTCCAAGCAAGTCATTCAAGAGCCAGTTGGCCGCCAGTTTTTGGGGAGCGTGCTCTGCGAGCATGTGGTCGAAATAGGAGGCGATAGAAGGATCATGAGCGATAGTCTGGGCATCGTTGGAGGAGAGACCGTTGACCTGCACTAACCGCTGTTTCCGCACTTGAGGTAGCTCGGGTAGCTGGGCTCTGAGATGGGTGATTTTATCGTCGGTGAGTATGAGGGGCGGAAGATCGGGCTCAGGGAAGTAGCGATAGTCGTGGGCATACTCCTTCGTCCGTTGACTGACTGTTATGCCCTTTTCCTCCAGCCATCCACGCGTCTCTTGAATGACTGGTCGCCCGTGTTCTAGCGCGTCGATCTGGCGGTCGATTTCAAACTCTAGAGCGCGCTGAACGGCGCGGAAGCTGTTGAGGTTCTTGATTTCTACTTTCGCTCCGAGTTCCTGCGAGTCCTTTTGATGGATCGAAACATTGATGTCAAAACGTATAGCGCCTTCTTCGAGGTTTCCTGAAGTTATGCCGATGGTGAGAAGAACGAGGCGTAAGGCTTGGAGATACCGTCGTGCATCGACGGGAGTATGCAAATCCGGCTCGCCGACAATTTCCATAAGTGGAACACCGCTACGATTGACGTCAATCAAGCTTTCCCCTGTACCGGATTCATCGGTTAGGTGAGTAAGCTTTGCAGTGTCTTCTTCGAGGTGGATACGCCGGATATGCACGCGTTGCCCATCATCCCCGAATTCAAGGTAGCCGTTTGTGCAAAGAGGGTGATCATATTGCGAAATCTGGTAGCCCTTGACAAGATCAGGGTAAGGGTAATTCTTGCGGTCGAAACGGCTGAAGCGATTGATGGTGCAGTTGAGCGCTAGCCCAGTAAGGATGGTGTAATCTATGGCTTGAGCGTTTATCACGGGCAGGGCCCCAGGAGCTCCCATGCACACTGGACATACGTGAGTATTGGGTGGCGCATCCGCATAGCGTGCTGCGCAGCCGCAGAACATCTTGCTCTGGGTGGCGAGCTGGACGTGAGTTTCTATGCCAATCGTTGGGATATATATCACTGGCGAGTTCGCTCCACGAATCGTCTCATACGCTGAAGGGCTTCTTCGAGCTGAGGGAGTGCCGTAGCATAAGAGCAGCGAACGTGTCCGGCTCCGGCTGGCCCAAAGGCGCTGCCGGGAACGACGAGTACGTGCTCTTCTTGAAGCAAGCGTTCAGCGAATTCTTCGGCGTTCAATCCGGTTGATGTAATATCGGGAAAGACGTAGAAAGCGCCCTGAGGTTCGAAGCAATGTAACCCTATGGCATTGAGCCCCTGAACGATGACATTACGCCGCCGATCATATTCTTCGACCATCAGGCGAACATCACGTTCGCCACTCGCGAGTGCTTCTTCGGCGGCGACCTGAGCCACTGTCGGCGCGCACATAATGACATACTGGTGGACCTTCATCATCGCTTCGAGGATTTCGGTAGGAGCAGCCGCGTAACCGATTCGCCATCCTGTCATCGCATAGGCCTTGGAGAAGCCACCGAGAAGAATTGTTCGGTCGCGTGCTCCAGACAAACTTGCCACACAAACGTGCCGGTGCCTATAGACGAGACGGTCGTAGATTTCATCGGAAATCAGGAATAGGTTGTGGGCTACAGCGAGATCGACAATTGCTTGCAGTGTTTGTCGGGAAGCCACTGCTCCCGTGGGGTTGTTCGGATAGCCGAGGAGAATGGCTTTCGTGCGAGGAGAAATTGCGGCCTGAATGTCTTGGGGTTGCGGTTCGAAGTTGTTCAGTTCTCGTGTCGGCACCATTACCGGAACACCGCCGGCCAGGATGGTACAGGGGACGTAGGAAACGTAGCTTGGCTCAGGAATGATGACTTCGTCTCCGGGGTCGAGAAGTGCGCGTAAGGCGATGTCCAGTCCTTCGCTCACCCCCACCGTAATGAGCAATTCGCTAGCCGGGTCATAGGGAACATTATAGAGCGAGTGAAGGTGTCGCGAGAGCGCCTGACGTAAGCTCAGCAAGCCGTAGTTCGATGTATAGTGTGTGGTTTGGTAGTTTGCCCTTGCGAGGGAGCTGGTAACCGCCGTGGCAATCTGGGAAGGTGTAGAAAAATCTGGCTCGCCCACTCCCAAGGAGATCACATCGGGAATAGTGGAGACGAGGTCGAAGTATTTTCGTATGCCAGATGCAGGAATTGCCTTTACGCGAGCAGAGATGGAACGGGGTAGAACGATTGGCTCGACGGTCACGGATGCACTCCACTCCTCCTCGAGCGAGTATAGCGCTTGAGACGAGTTCTTGTACTCATAATTCGGAGATGACGGGCAGGATCATTGGTCTAAGCCGTGTTCGTTGGTAGATGAATTCCGCCAGCACGCTCTTTACCGCTTCGCTGACGATGCGGTTTTCTGGTTCTATTTCGGCGGCGTTGCGTAATACACGGCTCACACGCGCTTCGGCTTCAGTGAGGAATGGACCATCTTCCATAGAAGGAACCCCTCGGGCGAAGATTTGCGGTGGCCGGATGATCGTACCACTCGTACGGCTGAGTGTGGCGGCCACCACGAGAATACCCTCGCTGGCTAGGGCACGGCGGTCTCGAAGAACCACTCCATTCACCTCTCCAACAGTGAGCCCATCTACGAGAATCGTGCCGGATTCTATGAGCCCCCCGGAACGAATACCATTGTGATCGATCTCTAAGCTTCGACCAATTTCTGGGAGGATGACGTGATCTGGTGGCAGCCCTTTTTCTTGGGCGAGCAACTGAAAAAGTTTCATCATGCGGAATTCACCGTGCATAGGAATGGCGTATTGGGGCTTGAGGAGCTCTAATAGCTGGCCGATCTCTTGGCGCGACGCATGCCCGGAGGAGTGCAGGTTAGGAGTAACAGGAGGATAGAAGACGCGTGCGCCGGCACGAAAGAGATTATCGATGATGGCGCTTACCGTTCTCTGGTTCCCAGGTATGGGCGTCGCAGACAGTATGACGGTGTCACCTTCACGAATGTGAAGGATGCGATGCTCGCCGAAGGCCATCCGGCCCAGGGCGGAGGAGGGTTCCCCTTGGCTGCCTGTCATGATGATAACGACGCGACGGTTGGGGAGGCGTGCGGCACGATCAAGAGGAACTAATAGTTCATCTGGCACCGAGAGATACCCTCCCTCGCGGGCAATGGCCAGGTTGCGTTCCATGCTGCGCCCAGCGATGGCGACAAAGCGCCCTTGTTCTTGAGCTACATTGATGACGGAACCGACACGGGCGAGATTAGAGGCGAAAGTCGTGAAGATAATTCTCCCAGGCGCTTCAGCGAAAATTGCGCGGATCGTTTCAGTGACGGCGCTTTCTGAAGGAGTAGGCTCCGGCGACTCGATGCGGACTGTATCAGAGAGTAGGAGGCGGACCCCAGAGCGGGCAAGTGATGTCAGCCGTTGTAAGCCTGCCGCCGGCATTTCACCGAGCTTGAAATCACTCGTATGTACAATGGTGCCATAGGCGCTCTGGAGAATCAGTCCTGCGGCATCAGGGATGCTATGACCTACTGGAAACAGCTCTACAGTAATGCCTCCAAGAGGCAAGACGGCGCCAAAATCGAGCTCAGTAAGCTGACAGAGATGTTCGGCCTTGTGCTCCTCTAAACGCGCTCGGGCAAGCCCTAACACAAGACGCGAGCCATATACGGGTATTCGAGAGCGACTACCTAAGGCATTGAGGAGATAGGGAAGCGCTCCAAGATGATCTTCATGTCCGTGGGTAATGATGATGCCTCGTAGCCGATCCCGCCGATCAGCAACATAGCTGATATCCGGAATGATCAGATCAATCCCTAGAAGCTCTTTATCTGGGAATTGAACTCCAGCGTCGATGAGAATAAGACCATCGCCTGTTTCTAGCAGTAGGCAATTCTTTCCGACTTCTCCTACGCCGCCGAGAGGTGTGAGACGTAGACCGCGTTTCACGATGGTGCTCCTTTACTCCTAACAGGCGCCTAGCTGCAACAGAGGGTAGGCGCATTCTCGCAGAGGCTCGACCGTACTAGCGATGCTGCTGTACCGTGCTATACGTGTACCGTATAAGACCTACCGTCGCATTGAAGAAGATTTTAAGGGACTATGAAAATGAGCATCGTCGCTACTGGGACAAGTCAACGGAATACGAGTGACGATAAACCCAATGAGGATGTCTTCACCATCCGTTCGGATAATGAGCGAACGATCCTCGTCATTGTTGACGGGGTTACCCGGTCTCGTAGGGCTGATGGCAGGTATCCGGTACCTTCCGGTGGATTACTCGCAGCCCGTGTAGTGGCGCAGACGCTGATTGCGGCTCTGGTGAATGCTGAGCATCTTCAGGCATTGTACCAGGCATTCCTCCAGGCAAATGATGCTGTTGCTCAGCTCAATCACTCTCACAATGTCTGGCCTCACCTTGACTATGAGGAGCATGATCTCTATGGCGCTGTCGCCACAGCAGCCGTGATTCACGGCAAACGCCTCATATGGGCACATATAGGAGATACGGCGCTGCTCAAGATACGGGGTGGTCATTTTCACCAGTTGACGAGAGACCAGGTGCAAAAGTCCATGAAGTTCTTGAAACAGCTCACCCCCGCCGAGCGCGCTGGAAAGAGTGTGGCGTACCACAGCCGAGCGCAGCTCCGTAATCACCCAGAGTTGCCAGTTTCGTACGGCGTGCTCACTGGAGAGGATATGGCGCTCGACTATGTTGAAACTGGTGAGGACGGCTTGATAGCTGGCGATGTCTGTCTGCTTTGCTCTGATGCAGTTACGTGTTTGCGCTCCGAGGAAGAAGATTGGAGCTTCGCTGAGCAGCTTCTTGCTGGGGTGCCATTTCTTGAGTGGCCTTCTGTGTTGATCGCTGCTGCAGGCCGGCGTGAGCTGGAAGCGCAGCTCCGCTCTGATGACAAAACGATCATTGTGGCACGCGTAGCCGGGTAGCTCTTCCGTGTTCAGTGTTGGTAAGGAGCTTGCGTGAGCAGCAATCCGGCATGGCGAGGAATCAACTCTTGTTATAGCTCGGACTGTAAGCAGGGTGCGAGGCTGCGGCACTCTCTGAGAGATCGGGGCAAGGATGCTGTAGATTCACCGTGCCATCAGAGCTGAGGTTCACATGCGACGCGCACGACATACAAATTGTGTGCTTGCGTGCTGACACTGGCTCAGCAATTTCGAATGCCGGATAGAGAGAAGGACGACCACAGCAGTCGCAGGTCGTAAACCAACGCATTGCCCAGACCTCTTTGTCAAGCGTTTCTACAAATTGTCCACTATGACTACCGGAATTTGGCGTAGGGAACCTCTTAAGCTCCTTAAGAACTATGATGCACTATCGTTGGAAAAAAGTAAATTGGGTCTACGTGCCTTAGGGACATAGGACAACTCTGCTAGGACCTTTCTATATAGAGAAGCGCTGACGCGATGCCAGAACGCACATCGTGAAGTGACTAAGCAAATACTGGGTTATCAAGGTGAACGGCGGATGTACGTCTACGACGGCTATATAAGTCAGTTTTGTAACATTTCCCCATCCCACGTAGGTGGCGTCTATCGTATTCTCCTTATCTATCTGCGCTTCTGCTCAAGCCAGTGCCGCACGTGATGAGCATTTGTGTCATCTTCGTTCGTCTGGTACCGTATAGAGGTCGGTAAGGTGTTGTCGTGGCTAATGTTGCAGAGCGTATAGCCCATGTTCAGGGGCGAATCGCGGCAGCATGCGGACGCGGAGGGCGTGATCCCGCTACGGTGACATTAGTAGCTGTAACGAAAACCTTTCCCGTCTCCCTCATTCGTGAAGCCGCCTCGCTCGGTCTGCGCCATTTTGGTGAGAATCGGGTCCAGGAGGCACGTGACAAAATTCCCCAATGTGCGGACCTAGACGTCGAATGGCACCTCATTGGCTCACTGCAATCCAATAAGACCAATCTTGCCTTGCAGCTTTTCGATGTCATTCACTCCGTTCATTCACGGGAATTGGCTGAACAGATCAGTGCTCGAGTTCAGCGCCGTAGCCAGTATGCCGATGCCGTTTCGGTGCTCCTTGAAGTGAATGTCAGTAGAGAACGATCGAAACATGGGTTTTCTCCGGAAGAACTACGTCACGAAGCGTTGTCTATTGCCCGACTTCCCGGTGTGACTATTCGCGGCCTCATGACGGTTGCTCCCGTTGTTAGTGACGTTGAGGAAATCCGTCCTGTCTTCCGCTCGCTCCGTCATCTCCTGGAAGAATTGAAACCGGTCTTCCAGGCTCATCCTTTTCGAGACCTCTCCATGGGAATGTCGCAAGACTTCGAAGTCGCGCTTGAAGAGGGGGCCACATTGATACGGCTGGGCACCGCGCTTTTTGGTCCCAGGCAGTTACCTTGAAGTGTGAAGGTTGGTGAGCAAATGACCGATCGCTACCGTTTCGAGCTAGCCGTCATCGGCGGCGGTGTGATGGGAGGGGCCTTTGTAGAGGGGTTGCTGCAGGCTGCCGCTATTCCTGCTGAGTCGGTGCTCATAGTGGAGCCAGTGACAGCCCGCCGGGAGGAACTGAGAACGACACTCAATGTCCGTGTCTCCGCTCATCCTGATGATAGTCTGCGAGATGCCCGTTTTATCCTTGTAGCAGTGAAACCGCAGCAGTTCGATGCTGTGGCTTCGGCTTTGCGTCCCGTGCTGAGGCCCCAGCAAACTGTCCTTTCCTTGATGGCTGGCGTTCCTCTCGAGCTGGTTTCCCAGCAGCTCGGGCATTCCACCGTCGTTCGTCTCATGCCGAATATCATGTGTCGTATCGGTGCTGGTGTCATCGTATGGCTAGCGTCAGGTACCGTATCTGAGGAGGAGACCCAGCGAATCGAGACGTTGTTTCAGGCGTTGGGATCCTCGATACGGGTCTACGAGGATCGCTATGTGGATATGGCAACGGCGGTATCAGGCAGCGGACCTGCTTTCGCCTTTGTAGTGCTCGAAGCGCTGACTGACGCCGCGGTGCATATCGGTTTTGCACGTGATCAAGCGGCAATGTTGGCAACGCAAACGCTGCTCGGAGCAGCGCTTCTTGCGAAAGAAACAGGAGTCCATCCGGCTATTCTCAAGAACACCGTCACATCACCCGGAGGTACTACTGCAGCGGGGCTTTTGGTGTTGGAACAGCGAGGCCTACGTGCTGCGCTGGAAGAGGCGGTGTTCGCCGCGTATACGAAGACGCAACGACTACGGTAGAGTGAAAAGAGACAGAAGAAAAAGTAATTCAGAGTGGAGAAAAGACTGTGGCAACCCAAGCGGTTGCAACCGTTGTAAGCTATTTGCTGCAGCTCATGATGTTCGCAATCGTCGTTCGCGCGCTACTGTCCTGGTTCATGCCAGCACAGAGCAACGCCGTCGTCCGCTTCCTTGTAGAGATCACGGAGCCAATTCTCGCCCCTTTACGTCGGTTCACGACTTTTGGGGCCATCGACTTCTCGCCGATTGTCGCCCTTCTCCTCTTGCAGTTATTGCAGCAGTGGCTCACTAGTGTGCTCTAGCAAGGTAACCGGGTTGCTGCAGCCAGAACAGAACAGTGTTTTCCTCTCCATTCGAGTTTTGCCCGGTACGACATCGAGAGTGGAGCGCCGTTCCGATGGCCTGATTCGCATTGGAGTTCGTGAGTCTCCAGAGCGAGGCCGGGCAACGAGCGCTGCGCTGCGTGCTTTAGCTATTGCCTTAGGCGTTCCCATCGATACGGTGTACCTCGTTCATGGAGGTGCGAGCCGTAACAAACGGGTGCGCGTTACCGTTGCGCCCGACGTTTTAAGGGAACGGATTGACCGGTTGCCGATGGCGCTGGACTGAACGGGAGCATTGATGTTTCGAAGGCCAACCGGTACGGAAGATCGATTACCAGATCAACAAGCAGTGTGGCGCTTTATTGTGAAAGCTGCTGAGACTACAGCGGCGCGCTTCGGCTACGGACGGTTAGACACTCCGACATTCGAGGAAACAGCCCTCTTTGTGCGAGGAGTAGGCGAAGGTACTGATCTCATCGAGCAAGAGACATACACCTTCGAAGATCGGGGCGGAACGAGGTTGACGCTCCGGAGCGAAGGTACCGCTCCGGCGATGCGCGCGTATCTTCAGTCTGGTCTGCAAAGCGCTCCTATTCCGGTGCGTCTTTATTACGTCACTCCCATTTTTCGCTATGACCGACCACAACGTGGACGTTTACGAGAACACCATCAGTTCGGTGTTGAGGCTATTGGCGAATCTGACGCGGCGATGGATGTAGAAACCATCCAGCTCCTTAGCTGCTTCTACCATGCTGCTGGCCTTTCTTCAGTGAACCTTCAGCTCAACAGCATCGGCGATGAACGTTGTCGCCCTGCTTTCATCGAGATCTTACGCCATTACTATAGTTCACGACTTGACCAGGTATGTGCGAACTGCCAGGTACGCTACGTGAAGAACCCCCTTCGCCTGCTCGATTGTAAAGAAGACCGCTGCCAGCCCGTGATTGCGGCAGCCCCTAAACCTCTTGAGCATCTTTGCGCCGGATGTCGTGAGCATTTTGAGCGAGTACAGTATCTACTCCGTCTCCTTCGCATCACGTTTACTTTGAATGATCGGCTCGTTCGGGGATTAGGTTACTACACACGTACCGTATTTGAGTTCTATGGTGCGCGTGAGGGAGCGCAAGCAGCCCTTGGTGGTGGTGGTCGCTACAACCGCTTAGTTGAAGAGTTGGGAGGGAAACCGACACCGGCTGTCGGCTTTGGCTGTGGCTTAGAGCGTGTCGTTCTGGCGCTTCAAGAGGAGCATGTGCCCCGGCCTGAAGATCCTGGTATAGATATCTCTATCTGCCACTTAGGGCGTGAAGCCGAAGATTGGGCCCTCATCGTCGCTAGTACACTGCGTCAGCAAGGATTCCGTGTCGTGACAACGCCCGGCGAGCGGCGAATTGCCGTGCAGCTCAAGCAGGCGGATCACTATCGAGCGCGGTTTGCTGGGATCATTGGCAGCGAAGAAGCAGCTTCTCGGACAGTATCGCTGCGGGATATGAAGACGAAGGAAGAGAAGCACGGTTTGACCGTCGAGTCGATTATTGCCCGCCTCTCGACTGAAGCAAGGGATTCACATTGAATCGCCGGTCGACTTTCCCGATCGTGAGAAGGTTATACACCGCAATACTCCTCTTCGTAGCAGTGATAGCACTCACGGCGTGTGGCGGCCAGCGGCTTGTCGATACCCTCATCTTGACGCCGACAGACGCTACCCCGCAGGCTCCTCGCCTTATCCCGGTTATCACCCCGGTTCCAACGGCGACAGTTCCAGCGATTGCGCCTAAGCCCATGGCGGTCAATCTATTGCGGCAGGTGGTGAAGCCTGGTGAAGATCAGCAGATCGAAGTGACGGGTACTCCCGAAACATTCATCGACGTCATCGTACGCTATCCCAATGGAGCCATCATTAACGGGGGTACCCACCTTGGCGCCCAGGTTGACCTCAATGGATTGTATATCGATCGGTGGACATTACCATCGCACGCGCCGGGAGGCGTCGCCCAGATTGAAGTAGTGGATACCGCGAACGGCCAGAAATTTCGGGCATCTTTCACTATCCATGCTCCTACCTGGGGACCTCCTCCACGGGAATTGAATCCGCCGATTGAAGGGTATGTTCCGTATGGAACCCCCAATGCTCCCTTGATCACCGTAACTCCTGTGCCCACACCGCCACTCGCGACATTGGTTACTCCTCAGCCGGTGCCTACAGCACCTTCGCCAACTGTTGTGCCGGCATCCGTCCTCCATCTCGTGGCGTTTCTTTCGCCTGCTACCGTCAAGCCCGGACAATCGTTCACCATCGTGGCTCACTTGCGGAATGCTTCTAGTGTTGGCGTAGCTGGTGCGCATTTGTTTGCTGTAGGTCATTTTCCCAACGGAGCGGCTCACGTCTGGATCGGTGCCGATTTGACGAATGCGCAAGGTCAGGGAACAATCGCTGCTCGGGCGGATGGCACTGCATCAGGGAACGTTGTGACCGTTGATGTGTTTGCTACGTTCGGAGGGAAGAGCTACCAAACCGCCGTGATCCTCCACATCCTGTAGGCAGCTATTTTGCCGAAATGCCGATCTCCGCATATGCTCCTGTATAGAAGTTTTAGAGAGAAAGGTAGATAGCGTGCCAGGCGATTTTCAACGCGCGGCTGTGCTCGGTACCGGAGCGATGGGGCCAGGTACGGCGCTATCTCTCGCAAGAGGGGGACTCGATACGGTATTGATTAGCCGCTCTCCGGAGGGAGCCGAACGAGGCCTGATCCGTTTACGCCAGCTCGTGGAGTTTCTGGTCGGTGAGAAGATTTTTTCTCCCGATCAGGCAAACGAGACGCTCAGTCATCTCTGTACGACATCCGACCGAAAAATGGGATTGGCCCATGCCGATATTGTCATTGAATCTATTGTGGAGGATCTCGGAACGAAACGAGCCCTCGTCGCTGCTTTGGAAGAAGATGTTCGGGAGGATACGCTGCTCTGCTCGAATACGTCTGGTCTGCGCATTAGTGAGATCGCCGGAAAGATGAGCCATCCAGAGCGTGCGTTTACGACCCACTTCTGGAATCCACCACACCTCGTACCATTGGTAGAAATCGTCGTTGGCGACCGTTCTCACCGAGATGAGGCGGAGCGTCTGCGTGTTCTACTGCGTCGGTGCGGTAAGCGACCGGTTGTCGTGCTGAAAGACGTGCCAGGGCAGCTTGGCAATCGACTGCAGCACGCATTGATCCGTGAAGCGCTCTCTATGCTTGAACAGGGAATTGCTAGCGCCGCCGATATTGAAGAGGCGCTCAAGGCGGGTCCGGGGCTCCGCTGGCCGGTGTATGGTCCTTTTGAACATAGTGATATCGTTGGGTTGGACCTGACGTTAGCCGTGCAGAGTACTGTACTCCCCTCTCTGGCAAGGAATACCGAGCCATCGCCGCTTCTGCGGGATAAGCTTGCTGCTGGGAAGAAAGGAGTGAGCACCGGAGAAGGGATTTATCGGTGGACGGAAGCTGATGTTCAGCGTGTGGTAACGCGTCGTGATCGGCACCTTGTTCGCATGCTCCGGCAGGATCAAGATGCCGGTAGAGAACAGTAGCGGTGGAACGCCAAGAGCTACGGGTAGAGTTTGAGGCGAGCGCACGGCGAGCCGGGATGCGTGTCATCGCTGTTTCTAGGGCGACGCTTACGAGCGCCTCAAAGCAGCTTTTCGAGCAGCGCATTCTTGGATTTGAGGAATCTCCAGCGCGTTATCTTGCGACTCCTACGGTACGTGAGCAGTATCCGGGCCTCTTCTCCTGCTTGGATGCCAGGATCGTGGAGACTCCTTCAGAAGAAGTCACCACGCAAGCGGTTGGACTGTGCGTGGCTATGCTAGGCATAGCGGAGACCGGTTCGGTGCTGCTAGCGGGGGAGCAAGTTCAGGAGCGATTCGTTTGGCTTGGTCCACGCCACGTTATCGTGTTGTTGCCAGAAACAGCTATCGTTGCTACTTTAGAAGATGGACTTTACTGGTTCACCCAGCATCGAGAAACCGGCGCTGTGACATTGCTCACTGGACCGAGCCGCACTTCTGATGTAGAGCGTATCCTTACTGTCGGCGTGCAAGGTGCTGAAGAGGTGGATGTCGTACTCCTCACAAGCGAAGAGGAGGGTGAAGTTGGCTGAGACACAACGGTCGGAACAGCGTTTTCTCCCACGGTATCGTACTGCCCTGAAGAATCGGCAGCAGCAGGAAAATCTCTTGCAGTTTCAACGCGCGTGGGCACGAGATCGAGAAGCTGCCTTCGCCGATCAGCAGTTTGGCGAGCTCCGCACCCGGCTGACGGCGGCGAAAAATCAGATCTTAGATGACCTGGATGGCTGGCTGAAGCGGTTCGAAGACGCCGCTCGCGCTAATGGCGTAACGGTAACGCATGCCCGTTCGGCGCGCGATGCTTGCGAGCAGGTGCTCACGATTTGTCAGCAAGTTGGGGCACGACACGTTATCAAGAGTAAGAGCATGGTGAGTGAGGAGATCGAGCTGAACCACTTCCTCGCGGCCCATGGAGGAACGGCGATAGAAAGCGATCTCGGCGAGTGGCTTGTTCAGCTTGCTGGGGAGCGCCCTTCTCATATGGTACTGCCTTTCATCCACAAGAATCGGCGTCAGGCTGCTGATTTGGTGCGCCAAGCCACAGGCAGCGCTCCTGACCACTCGGATGTACCGGCGGTGGTGCATCGCGCTCGCGATGCCATTCGCGAGCATTTTTGGTCGGCCACGGTCGGACTTACCGGCGCTAACGCCCTTGTTGTTGAGGACGGATCGGTCTTGCTCGTCACTAACGAAGGCAACGCTGATCTCACCGTTACCTTGCCCCAGGTACACATCGTGTTGGCAGGGATCGAGAAGCTCATCCCCACGCTTGCTGATGCAGCAGTGCAGCTCCGGCTGCTCGCAAGGAGCGCTACCGCCCAGCGCTTGACCGTCTATACCACTTTTATACGCCGTCCACCAGCTCATCATCGTCTTCACATTATTCTTGTAGATAATGGCCGGCGCAACATGCTAGCGGATCGCCGTTACCGAGCCGCACTTCGTTGCATCCGTTGCGGAGCGTGTGCTGATACATGTCCGCCGTACCAAGTCGTAGGAGGGCACGTCTTCGGTCACATCTATTCGGGAGCAATTGGCCTCGTTGTCACGCCGGCGCACCATGGGCTGGCCGCAGATGCAGATCCCCAATCGCTCTGTGTCAGTTGCCATGCATGCCAAACGGTATGTCCAGTAAATATCCCTCTTCCTCAGCAGATTCTTGATCGACGATCTGAAGTCGTTGCCAGTCAGGGCATGCCATTGACGCTCCGCGCCATGATCGAGGTTTGGAAGAGGCCTTCTGCTTTTGATCGGGCGATGCGTGCCGCAGCGTTAGGATCGGGACCGCTGAGAAAGGCGGGGAATTGGGTTGATCTTCCTGCAGGTATGTCGTCGCTCCCTATGCTCAATGCTCAAGCGAGCTGGCGGAGCTTTTCGGCACCGGCTGCTCAACCATTTAGGGAGCTATTCCTGACGCGCGGCAGGCGGCAATCTGACGGACGTTTCGACAGCGCACTCTCAGGGAAACGAATTGCCCTGTTTGCCCAGTGCTTGACGGATCGTTTTTGGCCAGAACAAGCCGCTGCTGTGACAGATGTGCTCCGTGCTTTAGGAGCAGAGATCGTTTTTCCAGAACGCCAGCATTGTTGTGGATTGCCTGCCCTTGATGCCGGAGACTACGTGAGTGCGCGCGAGATGGCCTGTCAGACGCTCGAAGTCTTGGAGGCGACAGGCGCTGACTTTATTGTCAGCGGTGCAAGTAGTTGCGTTGCCCTGCTTAAGCATGATCTCCTCCATCTCTTTGAGGATGTGCCCGTTTGGCGACATCGCGCAGAGAGGATGGGCCAGCGTATCCACAGCTTTACCCAATTGATTGCTGAGGAAGCTGGGCTCCCCCACGGAATTTGGGATAACGGACGCCACGAGCTCGTGACCTATCACGACTTTTGTCAGTCTCGGCACGTGTTACACGAGCTTGACGCTCCCCGCTCTATACTCACCGCGTTGCTCGGTTGCCAGGTCGTCGAGCTTCCGGAAGTGATGTGTTGTGGTTTCGGTGGCGCTCGCTCGGGGCTCTATCCAGAAGTATCGCGTGCTATTGGAACGAGGAAATGGGAAAGTATTCGTCAGACGGGCGCTCTGACGGTGGTCACCGATAATCCGGGCTGCATCGCTCATTTGCGTTCGATGCTACACAGGCAGCGAGGCCCCGAACGCGTACTGCATCTCGCCGAGCTTGTAGCAGAACGTCTTGTTTGATCGCGCTTGACGGTAACCACGTGCTACAGGTAGGATGCGGAACGTTGGGGGCCCCCATCGTCTAGTGGCCTAGGACATCACCCTTTCAAGGTGGAGATCGCGGGTTCGAATCCCGCTGGGGGTACGAGGTCGAAGATCCGACAAGCACCGGGAACGCTGGTCGCGATTACCGTGGTGCCGCTGTCGGCTCTATACCACTTGAGCACGAGCTACGAGCGTGCCCGTTGCCCTCGTGCTCCTGCTACAGCGCTGACAAAAGCGTTTGCCGTCTCCGTGATTGCTTGCCACGCTCCTTGGGCAACGAGTTGAGCGCGTACCAGATTCCCTCCTACGGCCACCGCCACGGCGCCAGCTTTAATGAACTCCCCGGCGTTCTCTAACGAAACGCCTCCTGTAGGGATGATGCGGAGCTGCGGTAAGGGGGCGAGGACCTCGCGGAGATAGCGCGGGCCGCCAATACTGGCTGGGAAGAGTTTGACCCAATTGGCGCCACACTCCCAGGCGGTAAGGAGCTCGGTGGGGGTGAGAGCTCCACAGATGATCGGTATGCGATAGCGCTGGCAGAGCGCTATCGTGGCGGGTTTTAGTGTCGGCGTGACGATGAACTGCGCACCAGCGAGGATGGCGGCGCGGGCGCTTTCCGGATCGAGAACGGTTCCAGCCCCAATGAGCACTTTGTCACTGTAGCTTTCCGCAAGCTCGCTGATCACCGCTATGGCATGGCGGTTGGTAAGGGTGAGCTCGATACAGCGGATGCCTCCATGCAATAGCGCTTCAGTCAAAGCATGGGCCTTGCTGAGATCATCGAGGCGGACGACTGCCGTAACTCCGCCCGTCTCGATCCACGAAGGTTCGGGAGCGTTGAACTCCAATTCCACAGAGTTTCTCCTCTCTTAAGACCGTTCCTACCCGCTTGACTTTTCACCGCAGGTCT
>JAMDCW010000082.1 GCA_023489405.1 Chloroflexota bacterium | reverse complement strand
CCGTTAAGTGGTCCTTAACCCTTCCCTCCAGCGTCATCATTCCGGATGCGGGCTTTCCAGATCATCCGTAAGCCGCGACCATGCGCTATGAGCAGCGCTACGTCAGTCGAGGTCAGGAGAGATGAGTATGCTTTGCTGGAACCGGGCGGCGCAGCCTGCAGCCCTGCCAGGTCGGCCTGGTAAGGCCGGCCACAGTATCCCCCTCCGCAAACAGCCATACTATATATATCAGGTGTAGCCCGCTGCGCCTCACCCTACGAACGCTCGGTACGATCGAGACCACTTCCAAGCAGGAGGGGGAATGAGATCATCCGGTCATTCCTGATTGGGCAGGTAGAAGCTCCAGGCCAACCGCCGCGTTGAGAGCCGACCAGTGAGCCTGGTCGGCGGGTGTCAGTGGGGGCAGCTCAGCAGCCAGCCGCGCGGTCATCTCGTCAAGGTGGTGCAAGGTTTCCAGGAACGCTGCAGTGAGCTGACCTTGCACCCGGTGCAGCTCTGCGCACGCCTCACCGCCGGCTAGTTGCGGCAGCCTCTCCGCGACGTTTCGTGCAGCTTCCAGGGCCGTACGCTCGACGCGCTGGCATTCTCGCTGGACGAGCGGCTTGAGCGCTGGATACGCGCCGGCGCGCCGCTGGATGCGCTCGCTGAGCCAGAACGGCGATGATGGATCGAAGTGACCCGCCCCAATTCCCAACCGGCTATCTATCGAACCAGAGCCGGTGTAGAGGGGGTGAAACGCGCTCAGGCATGGCGAGCCGAAGCTATGCCAGGCGACCGCGGTCAGCAGCGGAGAGACGTGTGGACGCAAGTGGACAACAAGGCTCGCCGCGGTCGCTCCCAGGCGGGGAGGAGCTTCGTGCATACAGATGGGAAACGCCGCTTGTCGATCGGCCACGCCGTCTGCGGCGTCACCCTCATGATCCCGCAAGAGCGCCATCAAATCTTCGATTTCCAACCCGGTCCCGCCCACCAGCAGCTCCGTGGCCCGCCGAAACCGGCACTGGCCCGACCGGAAATCATGGGCTGGATCGCCATATGCCCGCGCGAAGCTGAAGTCACCGCTCTCCTTCCACCACCCCTGCTTCACCGCATGCTCGATCAGCTTGGGCGAAGCTTCATCCCATTCGGTCTGGATCGTGTAGCAGTTGGAAATCGCCCGCCGCTCCTTGACCCGCTCAGTCACCCAGTAGCGCCCAGCAGTCTCCAGTACCCACGCCTCACGGGGATCGGCGATGATGAACGAATTGTGGTAGGTCCGCGGCTGAACCAAGTCCGCACTTCCACCCTGGCCGTACTCTTCCAGCAGTGCGGTGATGATGTGCAGCGCCTGATAGGCGGTACGCCCACGCTCCAGGCCGAGACGGAGGTAGTCCATACCCAGGAGGCCGGCTTCCTCATAACCCGCACGTCCATAGACCGCCTCATTGCCGATGGCGACGCCGTACTCATTGATGCCGATCTCGAAGCCCCACATCCAAGAGGGCTGCGAGCCGATGAGCGCAGCAGTCTCTCGTACCTGAGGAATCTCCCGATGCGTGCAGCGAACGGACGATCCGACCGGATGCACCGCGCGCGGATAGTACCGGAGCGGCTGGCACTCATTCGCCGGACGATCGCTGTTCTTGGCGAAGATCACTGCACCATCCGCCGTCGCGCGACCCAGAGCTACCGACGTGTCGCACATGCCATGGCCTCCTGACTCCACTCCCGGTCCAGCTCACGCCCAGGCAACGGTGGCAAACGTCGAGCGCACGGCTGCTTCCTCGCCCATAGAAGCATAGGCACCGCTCTACAGGCAATGACCACCTTCATGATAACTCCTCTATTTCCACGACCTATTGAACTCTTGGTCCTCTCACCCTACTCGCCGCCTGGGCATCCCTGTTAGCCAGGAGGGAAATCTGAAGCGAACAGCTATTCACCTGCCAGTGTCCGAATTGAACAGCGTGATGGCTTAACAGGGCTCGTTCTCCAGCCGTTCGTTCGTGATTCGAATAGCCTCTGAATTATTGTCGACTAGTAGGAAACGGCGGTTGAGCCGCTTGGCAGCCACGCCCACCGTTCCACTCCCGCAGAAGAAGTCCGCCACCAGATCCCCGGGGTTGCTCGACGCTCGAATGATACGTTCAACCAGGCCTACCGGCTTCTGCGTCGGATATCCTGTGCGCTCCCGGCTATTCGTCGGCACGATAGTCATCCACCAGACATCGGTTGGAAGTTTCCCCCGTGCCGCTTTCTCCGGCCCGACGAGTCCCGGTGCCATGTACGGAATGCGATCGATACCGTCAACATTGAAAACCCAGCGATCGGATTTGGCATACCACAGCATGTTGTCGTGCTTCCGGGGCCACCTATCCTGGGGCCGTCCTCCATAATCGTAAGCCCAGATGATCTCGTTGAGAAAGTGATCCGCACCGAAGATCTCATCGAGCATCAAGCGAGCATAGTGCACGGTGTGGAAGTCGAGATGAAGGTAAAGCGATCCAGTAGGACGGAGTACCCGGTGAATCTCAACTAATCTTTCACCCAGAAACTCGAGGTATTCGTCGAGATCCATGTCGTCCCGATACTCGTGCGCCGAAATCACATCGAAAGTGTAGGTTCGCCCCCCAAATCCCGACCGAGTCTTCGTTCCCACCCCCGTCCGGATGGCTTGCAGACGGCGCACCTGGCCCGTGCCGAACGGTGGATCGATGTAGACCAGATCGATGCACGCATCTGGGAGCTGCCGGAGAATCGACATGTTCTCAGCGAGGATCACACCCTCTTGTAGAATGGCTAGCTCCCATGCTCCGTCACTACTGGCGAGAGGATACCCATCCTTCGGCGCATGATCAAGGCTGTCTCCTACCTCTCCCTCGAGCTGGAATTGGCAGTGACCTTCGGTAAATATGGCTTTGGACAGGCCGTGACGCCTATACTAATCTCCATCGACGGCAAGCAGAGGCGAAAAGGTCCTCAGCGGTGATAATGACAGCCAGAAGGAGGCTGGCGATAGCGCCGCTCACTTCGGCCCCTGTCCCAGCAGGCTGCTGGCGGAGGCAACGACATTACCCTGCCCCCGCCGTTGCCGCGCCAACTGTCCGCACGCCGCCGCGATATCCTGTCCCCGGTCCACCCGCACCGTGCAGGCAATCCCCACCGCTTCCACTACCCGCTGGAACTGCTCGATCCGCTCCCGCCGTGGCGCGCTGAACCGTCTGCTCGGCTCTGGGTTCAGCGGAATCAGATTCACATGGCACAGCATCCCCCGCAGCAGTGCCGCCAGATCCCGCGCCTGCTCTAGATCGTCATTCATCTCCGCCAGCAGCACATACTCGAACG
>JAMDCW010000098.1 GCA_023489405.1 Chloroflexota bacterium | reverse complement strand
ACGCGCACACGGGGAAAATCGCGCTCGAAAGCGAGAATATTACCGACCTCGGCGCCCCGAAAACGGTAGATGGACTGATCGTCGTCGCCGACTGCCAAAACGTGACAGCCTCGTTCACTTAGGAGCTGAACAAAGCGGTACTGTGGTGGATTGGTATCTTGAAACTCATCGACGAGTAAATAGCGATAGCGCTTGCCATAGGCTTCGAGCACTGCTGGCTGATCTTGCAGGAGCTGGAGCGTAAGCAGAAGCAGGTCGTCAAAATCCAGGGCGTTGTTTTGTACTAAAAGTTCCTGGTAGAGCGTATAGACGCGATGGACGACTTCGAGGAAATATGTTTCCGCCTTTGAGGGAATAGCGAGTGGCTGTTCGAGGCGATTCTTGAGGCGGGAGATCTGGGCGAGGATACTGCGAGGGGAGAAGTGCTTTTCATCCAGATTGAGACTCTGAAGCGCGCGTTTGACAAGGATGAGCTGGTCGTCTTCGTCGTAGATAGAGAAGCGGGAGTCGTAGCCCAAGTGGTGAATGTCGCGGCGTAGGATGCGGGCGCAGATGGCGTGAAAGGTGCCAACGGTGAGCTGATGAGCGCGATCACCGACGAGGGTTTCGAGGCGGCTCTTCATTTCACCGGCGGCTTTATTGGTGAAGGTGACAGCCATGATCTGGTATGGGGCGGCTCGACCAGTGGTGAGGAGATGAGCAATGCGGTGGGTGAGGACACGCGTCTTGCCAGAACCGGCGCCGGCAAACACCAATAGGTGGGCATCTGGTGCTTCGACAACTGCTCGCTGTACGGCGTTCAGCGAAATCGAGGCGTTCGATATGGTTTCTTCTATCTTCACGGCACGCCAGTATACCAGTCATGAATGGCCGGCCAAAGCAGGCAGCGCGTAACTGCTTCGGCAGTGGTCGGTCCACTCATGGCGGAAAAGGTGGCTATCACGATGGCGCTTAGAAGCCAGCGGCTAGCAGCGCGCGCGCTGCTTCACGACCGGATTGCAACGCTCCGTTGATACTGCTCGAATGCAGATATTCGCCTGCCAGGAAAAGCCCCGGCGTTTCCGGCTGAAGGCGCGGGTGCTGTTTACGCCAGTGCGGCGGCTGAGCGAACTGGGCGTGGGGCAGACGGTAGATACGCAACGGTCGCAATTGACCGGCGAGAGCGCCGTACCAGCGCTCGATTTCGCTACGGGCGCGCTGGTAGACCACCTCGTCATCGAGCTCGAGTCCGTTCAGCGTAGTGCACGAGATGAGATGCATGCCGGGAGGGGCGTACTCTGGGACGATATTCGTAAGCTGGACAAGATTGTTGATGAGACCATGAGGATCGGGGTTCAACACGGTGAGGCGATCGGCATACAAGGAGACCGGTGAGGCGAAATAGATCGTCATACAGCCGCGAGGAGCATATTCAGGCGCTTCGGGGTGGAGCTGGGGGAGCGACCAGATATCGGTGGCGAGGATCACAGCCCGCGCTGCCACGCGTTCGGTGCCGATGTACACGGCGCTGACACCGTGGTCATTCCGTTCGATCATGGTGACGCGTGCGCGGAGACGGATTGCGGATAAAGGGAGCTGAGCGGCGAGGGCGGCCGGCAGTGCGCCTATACCGTGCGCTGGAACGGCCGCCTGCCCTTCCGACAGCATCTTGAAAATGAAGAGGAACCAGGACGCGCGTGTTTCTAGGGAGCGGTCGAGAAAGATGCCGCCGAAGAATGGCTCGAAGAAGCGCCGGAAGGCCCGCTCGCTGATGCCGATCCTGTGGAGCTCCTCCGCCGTCGTGTGTTCAGCGGCGTGCGTGAGCCGGTAAGGCGACGGGCCTGCGAGCTCGAGCTTGAGCTTGGCTATGGCGAGCTTATCGCCAGCGTCGAAGGGTGACTGCCGGAGCATCGTGAGGAGCCGTTCAGGATGAGCAAATGGATCGATAACGATCTGCATAGGCTGAGTACCGGCAATGAGTGCACCGGAGTCGAAGGGGCGTAGTTGGAGAGCGGTGATATCGAAGAACCCAGATAGAGACGGATAGCCCGTACATACCACGTGGAAGCCACGGTCCAAGACGAAACCATCGTCGGTATGTTCGGAGCGCACCCGGCCACCGATGGTATCGGTTGCTTCGAGGATGAGCACTTCTCGTCCTTGGCGCTGTAAGGTGACTGCCGCAGCCAGGCCAGCCAATCCGCCGCCGACGATGACAACTGGGAGCCCCCAATCCATGTTTGCTACCACCATTCTCTGGGTGTACTGTCGTAGGAATCCAATGCTGGAAAAGCGTACCGTTGCAAGATCCGTTGCAGGCGTCGCTGAAATGCCCGAATCTCCCGCGGGCTGATATACTCCTGAAGTTCATCCAGAAGCTCCTGGCAACGCGCTGAGCCAGTGAACGCTCGTACTTCTTCGTAGAGCCAGTCTGGTAAACGCATGCTCGAAAACTCCTGGATGGCGGTCCGGAGTTTGACATCTTCGTGGAAGGTCAGGCCATGATCGATGCCCCAGACGCACCTCTGTACATCGAGAAGACAGTGAGCGGCTTTACGGTCGGCATTATTGGTGATGTAGTCGAAGACAGTGATACGCATGAGCTCAGGGATGTGTTCGCTGTTCCAGCGGTAGTAATGGGTGGAGGCATCTGGCTTGATATAGAGCTGGACTGTGCCGATGCCATAAGGGCCAGAGCGAACAACCGTTGGCGGAATGAACGGCCAGCCGATCGCCTGGCTGGTGTGGTAGGCGGCCATCTCACGTTTGTAGAGAGTACCTTGTGGAAAATCCCATAGAGGTGCTTCTCCACGCTGTGGCTTATAGATGGCGATATGGTCGATGGTCGCCTCCGCACCGGAGCGATGACAGGAGATGCCGACAGCGAACGAGTAGTTGGAGCCGTTGGGAATAGGCTCGCAGGCGACGATCTCTCCATCGAGAAGCTGGCGGCTCACTGCTTTAGGATCGAAAGGCAACGGCGCCCATGGCCGCGGTGCGACGCCGACGAGTGGAGAGCACTCGCCTTTGTCAGGTAAAGGATCGGGTCTGTACCAGCGCCCACGACTACGTGCCATAGCGTCAGTATACGGAGGTAAACCAAGAATTGGCGTGGGTGCTGATCGTGGCCGAGCAGCGTCGAAGGGAGCGCAGTCGCCGTTGATCGAGCGTGGCAAATCAGCAGGGGCCGGATGATGTACGCTATCTGCGTCTACCAGGCACCGAAACATTCACGGTAGAACGCTTCGATAACAGCCAAGACCGGCGCCGAATGGTCGTGGTAGCGTTCACGGATAGCAGCCAGGTCGTGGCTTAGCGATGGATTCTGGCGATGCGCCATAAAGTAATGGAGGATGCCTGAGATGCCAGTGCTGGTGGCTGTTCCCAGCGTG
>JAMDCW010000067.1 GCA_023489405.1 Chloroflexota bacterium | reverse complement strand
TTGCCATGATCAACGTGAGCAATAATGGCGATGTTGCGTATCGTGGTAGCAGAAAATGTCACCTAGTGCCCTCTCAGTTGGGTATGCACACGGAGAGGGGCGATTGCCCTACCGGCAACAACCCCTCTCGGATCGTTCTTTAACTTTATTCTCAAGCACTATACCGCGGGGGGGCCTTCTGGTGCTGCGGCTTACGGGGGGGCCTTAGCGTTAGGACGGTGTGCATCGCGTGGACGAAGCGTACGTTACGTTGCGTTGTGGTAGGCGTCCTGGGAAGGGGAAAGTGGAACGGAATGGTGAGACATTGGGGGGCGTGATGCGGCTGGCGCGGATTGCCGGTGTGATGCTGGTAGCGTTCTCGGCGGTACTGCTGCGGACTGTGCCGGTGTTGGCGAGTGGAGTGGGAAGCCAGCCATTTTGGGGAATTGTTCAAGCCTATGAGGATACGGCGCGGGCGGTACAAGCGGGGGCACAGTGGGAGCGGATCGTTTTTCATTGGGATGCCTATCAGCCTAATGGACCGCAGGATTGGAATACGGGGAGCGGGCAGTTGCCGGGATATGTTCCTGACAGGCTCATCGCCTCCCAGCGGGCAGCCGGCTTGCACCTCGTAGGGGTAGTGTTGAGCACACCGAACTGGGCCGGGCGGGACAGCTCGGGGTCGATTGCAGTGCCGAAGAATCTGACGCTACCGTATGATGCGCCGGATAACTATTGGGGGCAGTTCATGATGCGTTTAGCGGCGCAGTACCGAGGACGTGTGAATACATGGATCATTGGCAATGAGCCGGATATGAAGGATACAGCGCCACACACGTGGAATGGCTCGGTCACAGACTACTATAACTATCTCAAGACGGCGTACCTGGCGATCAAAGCAGTAAATCCCCAGGCAACGGTCGTCATGGCTGGGATGACGTACTGGTTTGATCATCAGTTTGACCGGCCATTGTATTTGAGCCGGGTGCTCGATGTGGCGTTGGCAGATCCGAGCGCGGCAGCGCATGGGTACTATTTCGATGCGGTTGACGCGCACACTTATGGAAATCCCTTGAATAGCTATGCGGAGGCGATGCTCTTTCGCGAAGCGTTGGTGGCACATGGGATTTATGACAAGCAGGTGTGGGAATCTGAAGCCAATGTGGTGCCGAATAATGATCCGGCGTCCAGTCATCCCCAGGGGCCGTTTCGGGCGACGTTGGACCAGCAGGCCAGCTACATGATCGAGGCGCCAGCGTTAGCGCTGGCAGCGGGTGTCGATCGCTTTTCCGTCTATAAGATGAAAGATACGGGAGGAGAAGCAGGCGGAGCGCTCTATGGCTTGGAGCGGGATGACGGATCGCTGCGACCAGCATATACGGCGTATACCTTTGCAATTCATACGTTTTCCGGTGTCACGGCGGCTACGTATTCGTGGGGCGGAAGTGGATATCCGCCGAGCGCGGCACAGGTGCAGGCTCTTTTAGCGAGCGATACCGGACGGACGCAGTTTGTGTGGCCGGCAGCAGTGAATGAGGTCACGATGCGCCGCGGTACCGACCGGATCATTGTGCTCTGGGATGCGTCACCGCAGCCGGTGACAGCGAGTGTGCCGGTTTATAGTGGTGCGGTGACGTTATACGACAAGCTGGGGCAGGTAGCACCGTTGCCACCGAGTGTTGATGGGAGCTGGCGGTTTGCACTCGAACCCTCGTCCGACAATACTGATCCGCGCGATCCGTCACTCTATCTCGTAGGGGGAAGTCCCCTACTTCTGGTCGAACGGGGCGCCTATGCGACATCTGGAGCTGAATCGGACGGTTCTGGTATAGCCCTGCCGGGTGGGCACTTTTTTCAACAGGCGAATGGACGTGGCGGAGCCGGAACGTTGGGTTTCGCCATGACGGACGCTGGTGGTGTGCCGTTCTGGAGTGATTTTCAGGGTGCTGGCGGCGTGAACGTTCTGGGCTACCCTTCATCGCGCCGTTTTGAACAAGGAGGCTTCGTGTATCAGGCAACGCAGCGGGAGCTGTTGCAATGGGCGCCAGGATATAGCCATGCGCTCTTTGCCAACGTGTTTGATGAGCTCGCTGCGGCAGGGAAAGATACGTGGCTGGAGACAGTTTGGCTTGTTCCACCAAGTCGAGCGTGGGTGCGAGATCGTGGAAAAACGTGGCCCCAGATCGAACAGAATCACTTGGCATTGCTGGCTGGGGATCCAATGCTCAGGCGCCGTTATTTTGCCGACCCTCAGTGGTTGCAAGATTATGGCTTGCCGATGGCGCTGGCGCATGAAGGCCCTGCAATTGTTCTACGCTGCCAGCGAGCAGTTTTCCAGCACTGGCTTGTGGCGTTGCCAGGAGCGGGAATTGCCGCAGGTACCGTGACGATGGCATTGGGTGGTGATATGGCGAAAGCAGGCGGGCTTGTCCCTCTGGCAGCAGCACTACCGATGAGAGCACCCTTGCCGTAGGTCAATATAGGGAGCTTTCAAGTGGCGGCCTCGGGAGGTGGAGGGCTTTGGAGTGCTTTAATGCGCTCTTCGAGTTGGGGAAGAGATTCGTACTCTTCGCGAAATATTTTGAAACAACGCTCAAGGTAGAGTTCGGTTAGTTGATTGGCTGCGCCATCACGGCGCTGGGCGGCGGTAAGCAGCTCATCGACGCGATATTTTGCCGGTAAGAGACTGGCTAATGTAGCGATTTGGCGCGTTGCCTCTTCTTCGTAGTGCGTATCGTGTCCGGATATAGCGTAGCGGAGCATACCGATGAGGCGGCTGAGCTCCGCCAAGCGTTCTCCTTCAGTCATCGTGGTGTATTTCGTGTCTTCGTCGGTCAGAACTTGGGGTTCATCGACGGTGAGCGGCGAGGGTTCGGGAATGGTGCGAAAATAGGAGCTATACGCTTCTTGGTAACGTTGGGCGACTTCAGCCGTTATGAGCATTAAGCGGTCGATAGCTTGGGGATCAATTGTTCCCCCGTCTAAGAGGTCGTCGCCGCGGGCTTGAGCGAGGCGACGGACATCGGCTTCGCTCGACATGTGCTCGGGGATAGGGGGCATGGGATAGGCGGCATTTGTCGTTGGGGCCATAGCGGCGAAAGGGGCGAACATTGGGGGGAGATATTTTGCAAAATCCATGGCAACTGGCGGTACAACGATATACGTCACCCAGACGCCAGCGCCACCGCCTTCTGGGCGTAGCAAGAGCAAGGCATGACCGCGTGGAGCGTGTGGATCTCCTAGGAGATATGTGAATGGCATGTGACTGTGCAATCTCTACCGGACACTATTGACCCACCTTACTCCGTCCCCGAAAACCTTCTCCGTCAGGATAGCAGATGTTGGGTGAATGCCGCTGTACTGGTGGGTGGTATACTGCGCGGTCTGGCAGGACGAGC
>JAMDCW010000113.1 GCA_023489405.1 Chloroflexota bacterium | reverse complement strand
CCTGCATCCTAACGCTCATTGCGATTCGAAGCCCCCATGAGCCGGAACACGAAGTAGGCCAGCGTCAACATCGCCTGCGCCAGCGCCGCCACGTACGTCAGCGCTGCCGCCGAGAGCACATCCTCCGCCCCTTTCAGCTCCTCACCCACCAAGAAGCCTCCCTGGCGCAGCATCCCCAATGCCCGGTTCGACGCATCCAGCTCTACCGGTAACGTTACCAGCGTGAATAGCGCTGCTAGCGCAAACAGCAGCACTCCTACCCAAGCCACTGCCAGCGCATGCACGATGAATCCGATGATGAAAATCCACACCCCGATGTTCGTCCCGATATTTGCCGCCGGCACCAGCGCCGACCGCAGCCGCAGCAGCGCAAACCCCCGCTGGTCTTGCACCGCGTGTCCGCACTCATGCGCTACCACCGCCAGCGCCGCCAGCGACGGCACTCCCACACTGCTGTCCGACAGATTCAGCACCTTATTCATCGGGTCATAGTTGTCCGTCAGCTCCCCCGAAATGCGCTGAATCCCTACATCCACCAGCCCATTCTGCCGTAGCAGAATCTGCGCTACCTCGTAGCCCGAAAGCCCTCGCGGACTCGGCACCTGCGAGTATTTCGCATAGGCCGACTTCACCTTCCACTGCGCATACAGCACAAACGCCAGTGCCGGTAGGGTAAACAGGAAGTAGATCGGATCCCATCCGAAGAAGAACATTCTACTCACCTCTTCTGGGTTCACTGCGCGGGAAACCTGCGCCACGCTCAGTGCTCGCCCGCGCTACCTGCAGTCTACCACTCGCTTGTTAGAAAAATACCAGAGTCCGCATTGGCCAGCCACGCGGGCGCTTTGGCCTCCTCTCGGTCCTTATCAGGCGGTTGCCAGTGTCCTAGCAGTGGATGAGGCCTCGTTCAAAAGTGACTCTACACCGCCAAGCTATGGCAAGAGCGTGTGGCAGACACCCTTCACCCAATCGTGCTGATCCTTCCAGCATTGCCACACAGCACCCATCCATGCTCGAAGTACGGCATCTCGATGCTCTCCGGGCTGCTCTTGCAAAACATCGCCAGCAGTGAGCGAATAGGATGATGAAGGATAGAGCGGGAGGTTGTGGGCCTCCCATTGATGTTTCTGGCGGCCAAGCAGCATGTGCACACGTTGCACCTGCCTTCCACTATAATGATGATCAACAGCGAAATACAGTCCAATTAACGCAAAAGTGATCGTGATACTCTTCATTTCCCTTCCATAATGCTGGGCAGCGTACGCTTCGATAGCATGTTGGTGAAGGAAGTCGGTATCTTGTTTACTCAGCGTATAAAAGGTCAGTTCACGGAATTTTCGATAGCATTCACTCGATGCACGGTAACCAAGAGGCGGTTCGATACTCTGGCTGAGTAACTTGAGCCCACAACTTGGACATTCGACCATCTGCCTGCTCGCTTTTTCCACCTTTTCACCCATATTCATACGCCGAGAAGCAGCGTGAAAACAGCCACCACAATTCCAGCGCCGGAACTCTTGAAGGACCTACTATAAGAGATTCTTCAGGGGGAAGCCACAAGGCTTTACAATCACGTACTTGCTCCAACGACGGAATTGGACTTTTTGCGTACGGAAGATACGCCATTCCATCGAGTGGATACGACGATGGTGGAGAATAACAGGCCAAAAGTCGGAGACTTGAACGTCCCCCAGAAGCCAGCCCGCTACAGCGATACCAGCCCTTATCTGATCGATAGCCTCTTTCGCTTTGCCACCGATCTTCATCTCCACAACGGCCAGCGCCAAGCGTGGGGAATCTTCATAGTAAACGATAAAATCACAACGCCTCGGCTCATCGCCCAGATGGTTGCTCTCCGCGAAGATGTCGCGGCACTGGTCACAGTCAAGAATGTTAAGAGAATCAGCCGGCAAGTCTGATACGTCGAGAGCGCAACCATAGGAGACGCACGATCGTACACGAGCTTTATCTAACGCAGGAGCTTTCCACCCAGGTGTCGGCATTATCAGGGTGTGACTTCCTGCAACTGCACCATTTCGTCGTAGAGCGCCTCTGCTACCTCGGTGAAGGTGACTTCGGGAATGCCATCCTCGGTGCTGACGGGAAGCTCCTGTACCACACTCGCGCCAGTTTCTTCCTCGGTAGCAAAAACATAAGCGCCGACTTCCTCCGCAAGGAGATACTCGTCGCCGTGTTCCTTTAGTTGACCGCGGCGAACGCAGTTACTGAGCTGGCTCAGAAAGTAGTCGCTGTGGGTGGTCAGAAGCACGCGCACGCCCTTCCGGACCATCCGGGCAATCGTCGCCGCCAATTTCCGCTGGTTCCCTGGGTGCAGATGAGACTCCGGCTCCTCAATGATGAGCAGGTCATCCCGTCTCACAATGTATTTCAAGAGCAGTACTATGGGAGCGAGTTCTGAAACCATGGATGACACGCGATGCAGAGGCCAGCTTCCACATCCCGAATTGTAGAAGATCTCTGGATATTCGGATCTAGCGGATTGCAGGGAGACGCTGCCATCGAGGACGTCATTCTCCAAGTACGTCGCAAGTTCCGTTAGCGGGCCTTTGCGGTCGTGCGGTAGCGTGATCAGCAGGCTGATGAAGTCAGCAATGACTCCAGACAGCCGGGGAATGTCGAGACGGCGGATGCCGGCGAATGGCGATTGCTGGACCATAAAACTAGCGAGCGCTTTGTGGCTCTGCAGAATGCCGCTGCGTGCAGCAGGAAGGTAATAGGCGCCGTGTCGAAGATCACGAAATATGCCGTTCATGATATTCGCCACGAGCTCGAGCTGCAAGAATTCCCACCTGATATCATTACTTTCCTTTGTAGAACGCGATATTGTTGACCGCCTCCGCACGCTAAAGCTAAGATCACCAACCCGCATATCAGAGATGTCGTATCTATGCTGGGTTTTCAGTTTTCCCTGATGAAACTCCGCTCTAAGCCCCTGCATCGGATCGTGCTGCTTCAATTCCTTCAGCTCAAGGGCGAATGTCCGAGCTTGCCTCGCCTTATTGGTGAGATCCTGAATATCGTCAAGTGCAAAACACCGCTGAATTTCCCCGCGCAATGCATCCACGTAATCCTCGATGGCAGCATCTACCAGCGTACGGAGGCGATCCTGGAGAAATTCTGGGAGGGTACGAACAGTCCAACCACTCTTACCAGTTACCACTCCCTCAAGCCACGCCTCAAGCTCGTGCTGGTGCTCACTGAGCCATCCAGCATCATCCCGGTAGATGCGACTCATCATCCTAGACGATCTACGTGAGAGATAGTGGAACTCGACCCCTGGCGGTTCCAATTCACCGTTGAATGCCCGAAATAGGCTGTAGATGAGCATAGCGAGATATGACTTCCCGCTATCATTCGGACCAACAAGGATCGTCAGCGGCCGGAGGGAGCGGTA
>JAMDCW010000001.1 GCA_023489405.1 Chloroflexota bacterium | reverse complement strand
GTGACTGGAGTTCAGACGTGTGCTCTTCCGATCTGGCGAGGACGGATCTCCGCAGAGTGCAGATGGTTCATCTCTCCCTCTCTTCTTCTGCCTTCCAAATAGTCAGGTGGGGCGATCCCGTGGAACGTACTCGTCAACGGCGCTTCCCAAATACCGTATCCTACATGGATCCTCTGTCTGGACACATAAAAACCACCCATATGGGGGATATTCCTCCCACAATCAGCCTAGAGCGGTCACTCCCTGCTGGTCAGGGCGCCACTCGCGCGTCCACCGCTTCTCTAGACGCTCCCGCCATTCTTCCGCAGCAGTCCGCAACTCGGCGGCAAGTGCCGGATACGCCGCTACCAGGTTATGTTGCTCTCCAATATCAACATCCAGGTCACTCAAGGTGGCTTCCGCAACTGGCGTGGCCGACTCCACCTCTTGCCCATGGAGCACCAGCTTCCACCGTCCTCGCCGGAGCGCAGTCTGTCTATTCATCTCCCAATACAGCGCACGATGCGGCGATGGACTCCCCGTCGTCACCACCGGCAGGATGTCTTCACCATCAAGCTCATACGCCTCAGGATCTCCGCCGGCAATCCGCAGGAATGTCGGGAAAATGTCAAAACTCGCCGCAACCTCATGGATTTCCTGTCTAGATGGAATCCGCTCTGGCCAGTTGATGAGCGCGGGTACGCGAATTCCCCCCTCGAATAGGCTGAACTTTTCTCCTCGTAAGCGCTGCGTCGTCCCTCCCCGATAGGGATCGATGCGGCCATCGAGCCAGTTTCGGATCTCCCGTGAAGGTCCGTTATCCGACGTGAAGAAGATACAGGTACGCTCGCGAGCGCCCAGCCGTTCGAGCTCTCGAACAATCGCCCCGACGGCATCGTCTACCGCACTCAGCATCGCCGCCATGATCCGGCGCTCCAGGGGGAGGGCGCGAAAGCGGTCCAGATACCGCCGCGGCGCATGCATCGGGTAATGCGGTGCATTGAACGGCACGTACAAAAAGAACGGCTGCCCGGTCGGTACGGTCCGTCGCAGAAAATCGACCGCCCGCTCGCTGATCAGCGCCGTCAGATACCGCCCATTGTTGTAGACTTCGCGCCCATTTTCCCACAGGTCGTGTGTCGGCGCGCGCCCTGGTCCCTGTCCCCAGTAGAAGACGTGCGAGTAGTAGTCGACGCATCCTGCGAGAAAACCGAACCACTCGTCAAAACCATGGCTGTCCGGACGCGAGCCCTCCGCTACGCCCAAATGCCACTTCCCCACCAGAGCGGTACGATACCCCAGCCCTCGCAGCGCCTGGGCGAGCGTCGGCACCGTTACCGGCAACCCTGTCGCCGTACGATGCCCCGCCAGAATGCTCCGTACGCCGGCATTTCCGGGATAGCGTCCTGTCAGCAGTGCCGCGCGCGACGGTGAACACACCGGCGAATTGCTGTACCACTGTGTGAAACGCGCTCCACCCAAGGCCAACTGATCAAGGTGGGGCGTACGCAGATCGTGCGCTCCCATACATCCAAGGTCCCCATACCCCTGATCGTCCGTGAGGAAAATGATGAAATTCGGTTGATCTGCCATATGTCCTCCTTCAACGTCTCACCAACGCGGCCAAGCCAGCTACTCACTCAGACTCTTGCTGCTCTCCACCGTGCAACCGCCGCATGAGCGCTTCCTGCTGACGTCGTGCCTTTTCGCTCGCTCTCGTTCGGCCTGATTGATCCTTTGCCGAGGCCGGTTTGCCATCCGGATGAAAGTTCATTGGGTCATCAGTAGACCTTCCTGAGGCTCGCTCTCTCTGGGGAGCATACGGTTGCAGCTCCGGGACTTCGCGTAGCGCTCGTAACGTCACCCAATTCGGCAGGGGATTTGTGCCAACGAGGAGTAATAGTGTTCTCATAATTCCCCCCTCGATTACCTCATATGCTCTTACTCGCTGGAGGTGCGCGTAAGTGGCAACAAGGATCCCTCTGAAAAAGAGGAAATAGCACGCACGTAGAAAATGGGCAAGAGCAGGCCAGAGAAATAGAGCGATCTAAACAATTGGGGAAAGACGATAGGCTAGCGCTGTTGCGCTGCCCTCCAGGCTGCCACGATCTCTTCAATCTGCCGGATATGGGCAGCGATGTGCCGGCTTCCTCCATCAAAAAGCTGCTCCAGCGTGATCCGCCCGCGCTCGCTATGTTCCATAGGATGCGTCCAGACGTCATCCGGCAGGCAGATCAATAGCTCATAGTTGGCACGTCGTAACAGGCGAAAGAGATCGAGACTCAACCCCGCGTTCTGACGCTCATAGCGCAGCGCGTTGGCCCATTCATCAGCGTCGACTCCTTGCACCAATGCCCCTGGACGTACCGCGACCGTGCGGAAACGCACATAATTATTTGCCTCAATATCTGCAAGATGGGTAATAACTTCCTGAACGCTCCAGCTCTCTGGTTTCGGCTTGAACGGCAGTGCTTCCTGTGGCACCGTAGCCACCGCTGCCGCGAACTCATCGGCTGCCAAAGAGTAGGCCTCCAGCTTCTGCCGGCGATCTTCTCCCATCGAATGTCTCCTCTCCTCAATCATCCACGGGGTAACTGACTAAGCCCACGTGCCTTCGGTCTGAAGCACTCCTCCAATACTACACCTGCCAGCCACCCGATAGCGAGGTTCCCATTCACCAATCTGCACGGCGTAGCCAAGTCCAGCCTATGAGCGCGCGTCCCGTTGCGTATGGTATACACGCAAACTTCAATTCCCTACAATAGCCACACCATCTATGGACAACCACCGGCATCAACCCCCACATGAGAGGGAGAAAACAGTGACAATCCGCCTGGGGATCTTCGGCTATGGATTCATCGCCACGGCACATGCAGAAGGTCTCGCTCATCTTGCTAACGGCACACTCCGCACCGTCTGTGGTCCCAACCTCGCCAAGGCCACAGCCTTCGCTCAACGCTTCAATATCCCTAACGCCACCATTGATCCCCACGCAATTGTCACCGATCCCCACATAGACGCCGTCATCATCGACACTCCGGACGATGCCCACGCGCCCCTCGCCATTCTCGCCGCCGAGCACGGTAAACACATCTTCTGCGAAAAACCTCTCGCCACATCACTCACCGATGCTCAGGCGATGACCGAGGCTGCCGAGCGTGCCCACGTTCGCACGCTCGTGGGCTTTTCCAACCGGTGGAATCCGACCTTCCAGCATGTCCGCCAGCTCATCGCCGCCGGAGTGTTAGGGCATATCCACCATGTTCATGCCCAGAGCTTCAACGCCAGCCTGCTAGGGGACCGTCCATCCTTCACCTGGAGAACTGATCCTCAGCACACCGGCAGCGGCATCCTCGGCGACCTTGGCGCTCACGCTATAGACCTCATTCACTATCTCCTCGGCCCCATCACCGCTGTCTGTGCCAGTCTGCGTACCTGCCAGCCGCTACTCTACGATCGACAAACCAGCTTACAGCA
>JAMDCW010000012.1 GCA_023489405.1 Chloroflexota bacterium | reverse complement strand
CGTGAGCGTTGTGACGATTCCCTCAGAAGAGATGAAGGCGCGGATCATTGGACGGGAAGGGCGAAATATCCGAGCTTTCGAGAATGCCACTGGGGTAGATCTGGTCATCGATGAATCGCCTGAAACGGTACAGCTTTCGTGTTTTGATCCTGTACGTCGAGAGATTGCACGTGTGGCATTGACGCGATTGATTCAAGATGGACGAATTCAACCAGCAAATGTCGAGCAAGTCGTGGAGCGGGTACGGCGGGATATCGAGTCGGTCATCCGTGAAGAGGGTGAGAAAGCCGCTCTTGAAGCGCACGTCAACGGTTTGCATCCTGACCTTGTGCGGACACTTGGCAGACTTCACTTCCGTTTTTCCTACGGGCAGAATGTCCTGAAGCATTCTGTCGAAGTTGCCCACGTGGCGGCGATGATGGCAGGAGAGATTGGGGCTGATGTCAATGTATGCCGCCGTGCTGGTCTTCTTCATGATATTGGGAAAGCTATCGATCATGAAGTGGAAGGGCCGCACGCGGAGATCGGAGCAGAGCTCTGCCGGCGTTTGGGGGTGTCGCCAAAGGTTGTGCATTGCGTTGTGACGCATCATACTCCTGAACAGATGGAGACTGTGGAAGCGATCATTGTTCAGGCAGCCGATAGCGCTTCGGGGGCGCGGCCTGGCGCTCGCGGTGATGTAGCTACCTCGTATGTCAAAAGGCTCGAGGCGTTGGAGCAGATTGCCCAGTCGTTTGAAGGGGTGGAGCGAGCGTTTGCGATTCAGGCAGGACGAGAGGTGCGGATCATCGTCAATCCTGATTACGTCGATGATCTTGCAGCGGCGCGTCTTACGCGGGAGATCGTGAAGCGTATCGAGAGTCAACTGGATTATCCGGGGCAGATCAAGGTGATGGTGGTGCGCGAACTGCGCGTTGTCGATTATGCGCGCCGCT
Source organism: Chloroflexota bacterium (assembly GCA_023489405.1). Lineage (GTDB taxonomy): Bacteria > Chloroflexota > UBA4733 > UBA4733 > UBA4733 > JAMDCW01. The sequence goes on along the minus strand of JAMDCW010000012.1, from coordinate 2,567 downwards.
GAGACCTGTTGGGTTAATGAGGGTGCGGCTACCGCCCGGGCTTACTGAGGAGCATCTCTGTTTGGTCTGGGCAGAGCGCCTGTATCAACCGAACGAGTTGAGAACACCGGAGGGGCGTCTGCTACACGTCGTGTTTCCTGGTTGGCGTGGTGGAGGGCCTGGGCCTGATTTTCGTGATGCGGTGATTGCACTGCCGGATGCAACGCTGCTCTATGGTGATGTGGAGATCCATCTCACGACACAGGGGTGGTACACGCATGGACACAGCCAAGACGCTCACTATGAGCGCGTGGTCCTTCACGTGGTGTGGAATGATGCTGCACCGGTTACGAGTGGGGGAGGGAGCGAGATTCACAGCGTGTGCTTATCCACCTGCCTGGGGCTGCCCGTGGAAGAGCTGCTTGCTAAGCCGGTGCGGCGAGTGTTGACGCCTGGGTCATCGTGTCCGGCCCCACTCGGTGCAGTGGTTGAAAAGGAGGCAGCGCGGTGGTTAGGTTTGTTAGGCCAGCAGCGCATTTTGGAGCGTGCAGATCGTTATCTCGCCGACCGCTTACTGGTAGGTGGTGATGAGGTGATGTGGCGGTATCTCCTGCGTAGCCTTGGCTATCACCAGAATACGGAGGCATTCTGGCGCTTGGGGGCTACTGTACCCTGGAAAGTTGCCGCCCATCTGGTTATGCGCGAGGATGGCATCGAGCGGCTTGAAGCACTTTTGCTCGGCGCGGCTGGATTCCTGGATGGCGATATTGCTGCACATCTGGCTGCGGGCAATCTTCTCGCACAATGGAGATGGCACTGGCAAGAACTTTCGTGCTGGCTCTGTGGTCCACGTTTGAGCTGGGGTGACTGGATATTTGCCGGGGTGCGCCCGGAGAATCAGCCCTACCGCCGTCTTTTGCTGGCAGCACGGCTGGCAGCGCTCTATGCGCCTGATTTGGAACGGGGGATAGTTTCTGAGGTCTTTGAGCGCGAGGAGAAGGAGTTCGGAATCAACGCCATGAGAAAGGAACTGCGTGGGGCGACATCGCTGGCGCATCTTGGTGCTGGGCGGGCCCGCGAGATCGTCGTCAACGTCATGCTACCGGCGGCGCTTGCGCTGGAACGGGATGGTGGGCCGGAAAAGGAACGTCTATGGGCTATTCTGGAGCGTTTGGGAACTGTTTCTGACAATAGCGTTACGCGACACATGCGTTCTACGCTGGGGCTACGGCTCCATTGGGAGCGGCGGGTTGGAGTAGAACAGGGGCTTTTGCATCTCTATGAGCGTTGGTGCCGGGAGAAGCGATGCGGAGATTGTCCGGTGCGGATGAGGCAGGAGGGAGATGTTGAACGAGACGGGTAGCGGGCGAGGTATACTCCCTGTGGTACGCAGTTTGTGACGCCTATCATGGCCCTGTAGCTCAGTAGGATAGAGCAGCGGTTTCCTAAACCGCGTGTCGGGCGTTCGAGTCGCCCCAGGGCTACCGCCTTTTTAGGGTGCTTGGTAGACCAGTTTCTCTATAGCAGGAGCTGGTTGACAGTGATCTTGACAGCCAAACTCCAAGAACTGCTCAATTGGGCTGCTGCCGGCCGTTTCATCACGTCGGGAATGTTGGGTGTAGTGGCGAGCCGTCACGAGGCTGCTATATCCGAGCAACTCTTGGCGCCGGTAGCGTAGGAATAAGGTGCCCGGTACTAACTTGCCCTCTGCCGGTCTGCACCTATAGTGGATGCAGACCGGCAGGAAAAGTGTCGAGCATCATCGCGTGGATGGATGAAGGAAGCAAGATTATTCGCGGTTTTTTACCATCCCCAGCGAATAATGCGAGCCCATCCGGGCCACATGCCAGGGGTTTCTGAGCATGGTGTGGCCATGTAGAGATCGAAGTGCTCTCCGTAGACCCAAAAGCGAGGAACCCACGTAGCTCCTGTGTCTAAGATGGTCCAGATACTACCATCTTGAAGCTCGAGCTGGGTGCCGAAGGGATAGGGGAGATGATTGATATTAAAAGGGGATGTATTCGTCTCACCTGCGGCTCCTGGAAAAGTCCATATTCCGGAGCGCATGATGCCCGTGACCCCGGCACAGGTCAATGTGACCGGAAACCACTTGCTACTGGCAAAAGCTGTTGGCGTACCGATAACTCCGACGGTGAGGGCTAAGAGCACTACCAACGTTCTTAGTGCACGTTGTACCAATGTTTCACCTCCTGATTAGGTACTCTGTGATATGTCGAGAGTTGCTGCGACACCTTAACCGAAAAGAAGCTCTTCTCAGCCAATTTTCAACTTTTCCTTCATAAGGCAACTCTCACACTCTGAACTGCGCATGCAGTATAACGAAGAATCCTCGCTATTTTGACCTTGTCATAGGAGATTCCGACTAATCTGGGCCTTCGGAGTTGTGACGGAAGAACACAGGATTACTTTCCTGATGATCTATTTTGCTTATATTTTCTTTGTTTCATTAGATTGATTTAGTGGCATATTTCTATTTTCTGCACTTTATGGTGATAACTACTGTATAAACGCGTTTTTCGCCTGTAAATTTGTCTCCATACTCACAGTGGTTTATTGCGAACGTGAAT
>JAMDCW010000033.1 GCA_023489405.1 Chloroflexota bacterium | reverse complement strand
GCTGGCCCGGAGCCTCGCCGAGAAGCTCTTCTAGCGGTTTCAGGTGGCGGGCGGGGACCCGCAGCGGGGGTTGGCACGATGACGGAGGAGACCACGGCGCTCCTGCACCTCCTCGACGAGGAGGCGCGGGATGCCGCCGATATCGCCGAGGTTCTTGTCTTGGGAGCAGAGCGTTGCCGGCTGGTTGGCCTCGGGCGCTCTACCGGTACGCTCCAGGATATTGCACGCGCGGGCGTAGGCGTATTGAAGGTAGATGCCGGTATCGCCAGTGTTACGGAGGGCATCGTCGAAGTCGAATGGGATAATCTGCTGGAGATTGAATTTCAGGAGGTAGTAACGCACGGCGCCTACTGCCAGGCGTTCAGCGATACGCTCGTCGGTGGATTTGCTGCGTCCCTCGGAGCGCTGGGCGCTGAGGTGCTGGCTCAGGCGCTGAGCAGCCATGTCGAGGAGCTCATCGGCTTTCACTTCGATGCCTTGCCGCCCTGAAAAGGCATAGGTCATTTTGCCGGGCTCTACGGGGACGCCGAGGGCTTCTGCGGCGCCGGCAGAGAGTGCTACTACTTGGTAGGAGAGGTGTGTCGACTGCTCGGCCTGTTCGCTGTAGCCGAGGCGGCGGAGGGTTTCGTAGACGACCTCTTGCGGGTAGGCTTGCCGGGCGTCAATGACGTTGACGACACGATTGGCGTGACCGAATTGCCGGGGAGGCCGTTGCGTGGGGTCGTGCGTCGTGGTCCAGAGCGAGAGGCCGTTGAGCTGGGTTGCCCACAGACGGTACCCAAAATCCAGGTCGAGGAGGCCGAATTTCCACATCTGGTAGGCCAGGTCTTTTCCGGTATAGGTGACGACGCCGTCGCTCTTGACGAGGACTTTGTCGCTATTCCGCTGCTGGCCGTCGGTGGTGGTCACATTGCCATCGCCGAAGGGGACGACCCAGCAGCCGGCGAGCTCGCCTTCTGTGGGATGTTCGAGTAGGTGACGTGCCGTGAGGAGATCGAAGGCGTGTTTCCAAAAACCAAGGGCAAGGATATCGGATTCCCAGGTAAGCAGGTCGTAGTTGATGTTCACCCGGCTCATCGTTTCGATGTGACGTGTGACGATTTTGGTAGACAGCTCCTTGGCGAAGCGGGCTATGTCGCTCGTGCGGTCTTCGATATCGCGGAGCACCTGGCGGCGATAGTCGAGCAGGGCGGGCTGAGCTTGGTAGGCACGTTGAACCTCGGTGTAGATCTGTGAACAGAAAAAGTCGAAGGGAAGAGAACCGTCATACGTTTTGCCGAGGTAGCGAAAACCGACGATGACATCGGCTACCTGGACGCCGGTATCGTCGATATAGTTTTGCGCTTCGACGGTGTAGCCGTTTGCGCGGAGGATACGCACCACTGTGTCGCCGAGGCAGGCGTTGCGCAGGTGGCCGACGTGAGCGGCTTTGTTGCTGTTGATATTGGTGTGCTCGACGACGATCTTTTGGGGAATGGGTGTGGCGGCTCTGCCGTAGCGTTCTCCTGCTTCGAGAATTTCCTGGCAGAGCAGGCCGGCATAGAGGGCAGCGTCGATGAAGAAGTTGATGAAGCCTGGTGGCGTGACGGTAGTATCGCGAACATAGGTAGGAAGGCTGGGTTGGAGAGCAGCGCGGAGCTGCTGGGCGACGTCGAGCGGGGAACGTCTGGCCTGTTTCGCTAGGGGGAGCGCAACGGGTGATGAGAGGTCGCCGAACTCGGGTTTGATGGATGGCCGGATTTCTACGCGCGTTGTGGCCATCGCAGGGAAGAGAGCTGCCACTGCGCGTTGTATACGCGTCGTGAGGGCGTCCTCAATCGTCATGGCTCCAGTGTCTACCTCTCATAGCCTTTTCTGTCTGGCGGTCAGTGTACCAGCGTCACTCTGCCGAGCTTCGGGGGCGACCATGTTTTATGAATCGGGGGTGAGCATCAGCGGATGAGCGGGCTGTGAGCCATTATGAGTGAGTTCGGGGACGATGGTACTGCAGTTTTCTCGGGCGGCGAAATCGACATCGTCGAGGAGGTGTAACGGCTGGAGGGCGCGAGCGCTGCGTGAGGAGTGTAAGGCGCGGTGGGCATCAGATTCGGCCTGGATGAGGGCGAGCGCCGCTCTGGCGGCGTCGGTGAGCGTGCTCTCCTCAGGGGATGCTGTTTTGAGGTAATGGACGAGGCGCCCCGCTGTCCAAGCGTCATCGAAGGCGAAATGGCCGTAGCTTGCCGAGCAGACGATGGTGATCGGTTGCCCATGGGCGAGCTCGAGAGCGCGCTGACAGGCGGCCCGAGCGTTGTTGAGGCAGCCGGCGAGCACGGTGTGGAAGACTGAAGCGGTGCGGAGGGCGACGGTGCCGTTGGTTGTACAGAGGACGGCAGTCTGGCCGTCGAAACGCTCGTGAGAGAAGGCGAGCGGAGAATTGCCGTAGTCGAATCCCTCGGGGCGGGCGCCGTGCTCTTCACCGCAGAGCAGGTATCCATAGGAGCGGGCAAAGTTTCGACCGGTGGTCAAGGTTGGCGCCACGAAGAGCTGTTTCAATCCCTGCTCGAAGAGCGTGACAATGCTGGTGGTGGCCCGAATCACATCGACCACAATTGCTATACCGGAGCTTGCTGGCATAATATCTCGAGGTGAAAAGGCGACGTCGATGTGCATATCGGGTGTTTCTCCAGTTTTTGCCGTTTTTTGACTAGTGTACGGCTACTGGAGTGGTTGCAGCATCAGTGGCGAGCGTAGCTCTTGAGAAGGCTGGGGGTTGAGGGTGGTGGCGACGTCGTAGCGAGCATAGCCGGGGGCGGTCGCGGTGATGTGTAACGAGGCGTGGATGGGGACTTCAAGGGTGTAGGAGCCGCGAAAGTGCAGCGTCTTGTTGTTGAGGTAGATGGTGATCTGGGCGTCGGGGACGGGTTGGAAGGAAAGCGCGTTGAGTGCGGGGCCGTACATGTGAATATCGGGTACTGGCCGTGGCATGCTATCAAAAATGTCACAACTATTTAGACTCAGCAGCGCGCTAAGTGTAACAATGAGCAGCAAGATACGTGAGGGAGGCCAGTGAGAAAGGGCGAATCTCCAGACCATGAATATGATTGTGCCACAAACCCGCGATGATTTGGCGATTGGCCGGGCACGTCGAACACCAGAGGGGGCTAACGGCACGACCATCAAGGAAGCGCGCAAGCGAGATACGGCTGGGGATGTGCTCACGTTGCGGCCGTTGCCGGTCGTCATTGGCTTGGCTCCTCCAGGGGACTTCCGTGCCGAGGCGTACTCGCGTGCTATCGGCTCTTGGGGAACGGTCAGTGCCGATATCGGTCAGCGATGGGAAGTGATTGCCGCTCGGCGGCTGACGGCGATGATCATGGCTAATTCCGAGCAATTAGGCGCTCCTCGTGTCGAGGAACTGCTGTTGTTCGATAGTAATCCCAGCATTCATCGAGAGATCGAGCGAGCAGGCATTTCGTGCCCTGATGCGTTGCTTTTGCGACGTTCCGAGCGAGGTGAGTTTATCGCGCCGCTGGAAAAG
>JAMDCW010000070.1 GCA_023489405.1 Chloroflexota bacterium | reverse complement strand
GAGTGCTGGTCGCAGTGATGCGCACAACCGCAACTGCGTCAGCGTTAAGTTCCTGAATGGAGTGATAGAACTTGACCCTGGCGGCCTCGATGTGGACCGGGCTCGCACCGCCGACCGTACTCTGAACGCAACCGGTGAGCAGGATCACGAAAGTGAGCACAGCCAGAAGCCAAATGCTGCGATACTTCACAAGATTCCTCCTTCTCTCTGCTCGTTATGAGTAGATCGCGTTTATGCCGTCGATATCATCCTGCTGCGGCGTTGATTCGCCACATTGGTTGTAAAACACGTTGTAATCGCTATACATAATCGGGACTGGGCATGCTGACGAGGAATCGTTATGGGCAAGCCCCATGGCATGTCCAAGTTCGTGAACCATAAGTGCCACCTTCCCACCATAAGGAAGGTTATCCGTATAATATGTGTTCCAATGAGAAGAAACGTTATAGAAGTGCCCGTTATTATCGCATTGCCATGTTGTCAAGGCGTAATAATTGGTAGGGCCATCGTTTTGATCAAAGATGTCGATACCTTGGTTTGAATCATAGAGGAATACATGGGTATTTGCATTATTCCAGTTTCCGACCGCATCGCTAGCGGCGGTATTATAACCATCACTTGGAGGGGTGTAGTATATGCTTGAAGATGACCAGGTACAGCCTTCCAAATTGTACGCCAGCGCAACTGGTGTACGCGCCGGAGATAATATGACGGTGAGAGAGAAAGCCATAGCAAAAGCTGTCAAGTAGCGAAGAGAAGCTTGACCCAACCTGGCAACTGAGTGAAGCCTACACATTGATCTAGGGCCTTTCCATCACGGAACGAACCACACCCGAAGACGGTCGGAATAGGGTGAACATCGGCAATGTACCAGAACCTCACGTCACATTTCTCAACGTCAAATGGCGATTTGACGTAGCAAATCATGACGTCACCTCCCTTCAATCCTCACTCGTATCTCGGGAGCCGGGTGCAGCCTCCTTCTCCGTAGCGTGAGGGAGGAGAGGCTCTGACTCTGAGCCCGTACCGTCCTCAATAACCAAGGGCACTGATGGAAGCTGCTAGGAGTGTGGACGGCTGCCAGAACGGCGCCGCGGTCCACAAGTAGGTGGATCAGGGCCGGGGCTTCCTGCGTCGCAGGACGATCCCAGTACCAGCGACTAGCCCAAGGCCTCCACCAGCGCCAGCGAATGGCCACACCGGCCGCCACACCGCAACCTCGGGTGTCTCCGGAGTCACTCTCACCTGGCTCCTGCTCCCGTGCGGAAGATCACCGAGCAGCGCTGAAACGGTGCGGGCCGCCTCCTCGGCTGCCCGTTCAATCTCGTTGGTTGCGAACGCCCTATTGTGGCTCTTGACCTCCAGCGTAGGCGAGGGCATCCAGCGAACATGGACGGCAAGGTCGGTGTCATAGTGCAGGTGGGTGAGAACCGTGCGCATCGCCGCGCCGTTGCCGTAATCCGCCGGGACATGTACGATAAGTGGGACACGAACTATGTACAGCGGATATTGAACACATCCGATGAACGCTCCAAATGTCGCAAAGATCGCCGCGGCAAGGGCGAGAGTACGCCAGCCTCCCACCAGATTCAGGACGAGACTGCTAGCTCTGCGGATGAGCTGGCGTGGAGGCTCCTCATATTCACGGTGCAAGGCGGCGGCGACAACCTCGGATCGGCCGAGTTCTCCTAACGCTTCCAGCTCTGCGTCGTGTCGTGAATAACCAGCCTTCACATATCTAGCCACCGCTGCTTGGAAGTAGGTGCGCAGTGCCCGCTCTGTCTCCGGTGAGAAGGTAATATCAGCCCGCTGGCGCAGACGCTCAAGGTAACGGTCAAATTCCGACATACTGTCTCTTGCTTGATGTCGCCGCGTGTAGATAGAGCATCGTACCAGCCTCACAGCAGGGTGAGAAAAACCTGATCTGATCGACCAGGTGGAACACAACTGTAAACCCTCTGGCTCCTCCTAGCAGTTGGATGGATGATTATAAGTGTCACCGTTACAACAGTTCCAGTAGTAATCGTACGAAAGCCACGGAGGTCACCGAGCTTGAGGAGACCGTTGACACCTAACCACAGCACGAGAGTAAGACGACTCGCGGTCAGTAACTGCATCATTGAGATCCTCATCCGCTCGGTATGCTTACTGAACAACCACTATCTACGAATCGAGTCGAAACCAACCGTACCAGAACCTCACGTCGCATTTCTCAACGTCAAATCGCCTTTTGACGTAGCAAATCATGACGTCACCCTCCCCTCAACCCTCACTCGTATCTCGGGAGCCGGGCGCAGCCTCACCCCGTAGCGCCAGCCGGTAGCCGCAGCTCCGCTGGTGGAGCAGCATGACCGTGTCACCTGCCAGGTCAGCAATCTTGAGCCGTAGATGCGCCACGTGGTTACGCACCGAGAACTCTGGCATACGCGCGAGCGCAGCGAGCTCGTACCCCGACAGCCCAGCCTCTGGTATCGCCGCGCTCGCCGGCCAGAGAGCGCGCAGCAGCCGGACCTCCCCAGGAGTGAGCAGGTGCATCCGTCCGGCAGCGCTCAAGCTTCCTCCAAGCACATCCAGTACCAGCGGCCCTAGCTCCAGCCGGGCTGACGACTCCCGGATTACTATCCGGTACACCTGCAGGGCGAGGAGATGGAGGGAAGTCCGATCCTCATGATAGCCATCCCATGCACCACTCTCCGCTATCGCAAGCCGGCCGGCTGGAGCTAGGGCATCCGGACATACGACGAAGAGGTTATCCGTCTGCTCGCTCAGCCGCTGCACCGTTCTGCTGATGCAGGATTCCCAGCGCGGTGCGTGATAGATGACTACTGGCCGATCACAGGAGAACAGCACCGTCCCTAGCTCAGCCAGCTCGGCCGTGAGGGCCTGCTGCTGAAGAGCGTGGTCAATACGCAGGCAAAGCGAACGGTTGCTACTAACAATGAGGATACGCATACCGGGTCTCCCTCTCGCTCGCATTCGGCGGGATTAGTATTCGGCGCAGTAAGACCACCAACGCCGGAACAACCGACCGCCGCCGTACATCGCGCCACAGCGCTACCGTCCGTATGCTCGACCATGCCTCACTCCTCCAGCGGCTCGCCGCCCAGGGCGAGGTAGCGCACCCGGAGCTCCTGCCGGGCGCGGAAGAGCAACTGCTTGGCGGCGCCAGGGGTGATCCCCAGTGCCGTGCCTATCTCGCCGTAGGACAGAGCCTGCTTGGTGCGGAAGAGCAAGGCGGCGCGCCGTCGTGCAGGAAGCTGAGCGAGAGCCTGGCTCAGCAGATCTCGTTGCTCGCTGCGGATTGCCTCCCGTTCCGGTGCGTCGGGAGCGACCAGTACAGTGCGCTGGCTCGCCTCCAGCACTGCCAGCGGCTGCCAGCGCCGGCACTGGCGGTACGTATCTCGCCCGCAATTAGTGGCGATACGGAAGAGCCAGGCCTCGAGATGCTCCCGAGGAGCGCGGTCCCAGGATCGCAGCGCCTTCTCGAAGGTCATCTCAGTAAGGTCGGCAGCGGTCTCTT
>JAMDCW010000109.1 GCA_023489405.1 Chloroflexota bacterium | reverse complement strand
ATCGTAAAGTGGGGATTTGTTCGAATCCGCTGCAGTGAGGCTGTGGCAGAGCAAAGAATAAGCTGCGTAACTGAGAGATCTTTGTGCCTGGACATGATGTCTTTGTTTACCATATGGGGGGGGGGGGAGCTGTCAATAGCAAATAGCTCCTGTTAGAGATTTTGAAGTAGGTTGTCCAGTCGAGGCACCAATAGTCACAAGGACCTGTGTGGAGGAGTAGATGGCGGCGCTATAAGGCATCAGATCCGAAGGTCTGGTACCAGGAAACATTACTGCTGGTTTCCTAAGTCCCACTCGTCAGATGCCTATCGATCCTCAGGAGGGTTTGACCTTTGAGGGATGGCGTCGGTATACTCGCGATGCTGCCGAGGGGCTCCTACCGCTGTCTGATCCGGTGCACCTGGCAACGGATGAGAGTTCGGGAGGGATGTCCGAGTGGTCGATGGAGGCCGTCTTGAAAACGGCTGAGGTGTTGAGCCTCCGGGGGTTCGAATCCCTCTCCCTCCGCGGTCCGCGACAGCTTGGAGAGGTCGCATAGTGGCCTAGTGCGGCGGTTTGCTAAACCGTTGTGGGTTCATGCCCACCCAGGGTTCGAATCCCTGCCTCTCCGCGTTTTCGCTAGGGAGGTTGCTGGGGTATACGCTGTCATTGGAGCGTGTCGAGGGGGGTGGGCCGTGGCAGCTTGCGTGGTGCGGGTGAAGATGGCTCAGCGCTACGTATGGGCTAGCTGGGAACGACAGGTAAGCCTTGAGGGTTGGCTTCCCAAGGGAAGCGCTGGGTGTTGAGCCGTTCCATAAGACCGTAGGGGCCATTCACCCAGGTGTGATAGCCGTCGGTGAAGGCCGTCCAGTTATCGGCTTTGCGCCAGACGAGGAGGCCCCCTGTTGTCTGTTGCAGTGCATCGCCGTTAAGAGAGTTATGCTGCTCATTCTCCAGGCAGTTACCAACATGGGTGGGGATCATCTGCTGGAGTGTGAGGAAGCCGAGTACGAAGTGGCAGGACGTCTGACTATCGTTTGCAAAGCTGGGGGCCGGCGATGACAAACCGGGGCCGCCGGCAAAGACGGCGACGACGATGCTCGCTTGGAGACTTGCGGTGATGGACTGGCCATTGACAACGCCGGTGAAACAGCAGACGATGGCGGCTCCGATGCTGGAGTAGGCTTTGCTGAGGATATTTGAGCGATGGGGAAGGCTGTTCATCCAGTCCTGGTTGGTTTGGGCGACGGCTTCTTGGGGGTAATTGGCGAAGTAGTTGTTGAGGGCGAGATCTTCGCCGGCAGCGACTTGAGTGACGTTGATTCCTGCACTGGTGAGCTTTGGTAGGAGGTCTATGCTTGAGACAGGGCAGGCGGGATCTGATTCGCCACCGGTACAGTGGGAGAAGAAGTGATGCGTGATGAGATAGCTCGCCCGTTCTTGAGCGACTTGCGTGAGCCGGGGATCTTGGGTGAGCGCCGGGAGGCCTTGAGCGGCACGATCCTGGTTGAGGGAGCTGATGAGGGCAGCGCTCTGATCACCAGCGGCGGCGATGGTGGGAGGAGGCAGGAGGTTGAGCAGCATAAAGATTACGAATACTGTTACGCGAATGGGATTGCGCACGAGCGCCTCATTCTCCTCACACTGGCAGCAGTTGCTTGGTTGCGGTGCTACGGCAACCGTCAACATTACGCTGTGTAATGATACGTGCTCGTCGCCGGTGTGGGGCCTGATAGGGGGACTTTTGGCACAGGGGCGTTGTGCTTGGGAGTCGCTGGGGGCGGTGTTACAGCGAGGGGTCGACTTTGAAGTCGTCCTGCGCTGACGAGTTTTCTTGGAGGGTGATGGCGCTGGCTGCTTCCTGGCCATAGGTCCAGTAGGTATTCAGCGAATAGTTCACGCCGAAGGCGGTGGTGATGGCGATGGGATTAGCGAGCAGGTAGTGCAAGGGAGTGAAGTGTTCGAGGAGAGCGAGAACGGTTACATTGACAAAGAGGCTGAAGAGGGAGACGAGGTTGAAGCGCCAGAAGCGTGTGAAGGCAGGTTGGTGATGCCCGAAGGTCCAGCGGTCATTGAGGAGAAAGTTGGTGATGATCGAGCATTCGACCGCTACGATGGAAGAGATGATGAGAGGCAAGAGGAAACGGCCGTGCAGCAGGTAGAGCATACCTTCATTGACGAAGACACCCGTTGCCCCCACCGTACCAAACTTGAACAATCGTTTGAGCGCTGGGGGCAAGGGATTCACATTCGCTGTCCTCGGCGAAGCACGCCATGCTCATGATACCTATGATGTAAGGTCGTGAGCAGCGGCTGTCTGGAGGAGGGAGCAGCCATTGCTCTAGCGGTCACCGCGGGAGTAGAAACCACCTCGCCGTCCACCACTGCGGAAATCCTGGTCATCGCCGGGCCGGTCGCGGCGTTCGGGACGATTGTCGCTCCAGGATCCGCGGTTTCGCTGTTGATAACCATAGCCGCCACGATCACGGTCATCGTGAAATCGACGTCCTTCGCGTGGACCGAAGTCATCGCGACGGCGAAAGTCTCCGCCTTCGCGTGGACCGAAGTCATCGCGACGGCGAAAGTCTCCACTGCTGGAGCGTGTGCGCGCATCGGCGTTGCTATGATCTGGCTGGCTGATTTTGGTGACTGTGGTAGAGAGCTCATTGAGGCGCCGCTCGAGCTTTTCCACGCGAGCGATCAGGTCTGGCAGGGTTTCGAAGAATGACTGATGGAGGGCGACGCTGAGAAGATCTTCGGCGAGCTCTTCTACACTGACGCCAGCGCGCTCGGCACGCCGTTCCAGCCGCCGGCGTACGTCACTTGAGAGCTCGAGGACGATCGTATTTTCGTCTTCTTCGAATTCTTCTGTATCTACTTCTTCAGCATCATCAAGGTCGTCGGTCTCGATGTTTTCTCCATCTTCTCCACTGGCAACAAGCTCAGCATCTTCTTCGACCTCGATCAGCTCATTCGCGGCTTCTTCCGCGATGGGCTGCTTCGTGCGATCTTCTCTTTTCACGGTATTCAACTGATGTGTCCTCTCAGTACGGTGTGTGGCGAATTCTCAATGGGCGCGTGATTGCCCTCCGCACAATGCCTCGTGCCAACTCTCGCGACCTTGAGAGAAGGAGCGTCGTACGTAGTGCGCGACCTCACTTGAGCCACGATACGTGAAGGTCCGCAACAATGATGTAGCATACCGCAGATGGCTTTTGGATGCTAATGCTGGAGTCTTTTGCAACATACTCGACACACGGCGTTTTTACGATCAACCGGCTGGTTCCTGGATCATTTCTACGAGGGCACGTAAGGCGGCGGTGTAGCTTCGCCAACCCAGCCCGAGGATGGAGCCACGGCAAGCTGATGTGATGATGGAGTGGTGACGCCATTCTTCGCGGGTGGCGAGGTTTGAGAGGTGTACCTCGATGACGGGGAAGGGCATGGCTTTTATGCAGTCGTGGAGGGCTACACTGTATTGAGTAAAACCGCCAGGGTTGAGGATGGCACCGCTGGCGGTGTCGATGTGCTGATGGAAGAATTCGAAGAAGACGAAAATACGATCGTC
>JAMDCW010000055.1 GCA_023489405.1 Chloroflexota bacterium | reverse complement strand
TTTATCGTGTGTTCAGTATAGCGGGGGAGGGGCGAGTCAATATCTGTCTGCCGCCTTTTTTGTCCCCCTTCCCATCTGCCCCACGGCCCACGCGCAGCGGCCGGCGGCGGTGCAGACGGCGGCCAAGAAACGGCTGAGCGTGGAGCGGTGAGGCCGGCGCTCACGACCGAAAAGCGCCATGAATGGCTCCGCGAAGGGAGTCATCCGGTCGAAGAAGGTCTCCAGCGTCGGCTCGCCGCTCACGGCGTAGCCCAAGAGGAGGGCGACGAAGTCAATGACGTCGTAATGCCCAGCCCGACCACGGGCGAGTCGCACCCGCTCATCGATGGCGTCGAGGATGCCGCGCTGGGCGAAGTGACGAGCCAGCACGGTCAGTTCCGCAAACCAAGCGGGAACAGACGGTGACATCTCGGAGTGAGCGTGGATCGCGACGGCGGATGAGACGAGCGCGGACATGACAAACCTCCTGCTGAGCGTGGAACTCCCACTGCGCAGCAGCGAAGCACACCGCGCCCACGGCGCCTACCGCCTCCGCTCAGGCTCGTTGCGCATCTCGTGGGACTTGACCGGCATTTACAACTGCAGCAGGCAACGGGCCGGCCCTCGCTATTCCAGCCACGGTAGTCATAGCGCTCAGGGTCACTGTTCTTACCGTGATGGTGCCCCCATGAGCTCGGATTGTGTAGTACGGTGTTCGTCCCACTGGCGCTGCCATTACCATGAGCATGCCAGCCAGAGAAGGTATCACAGTGAAGCTCACGCTTAGCTGCGTCCCGGATATCCCCCACATGGTGACCGGCGGCGTCGTGACGGACTGGCCAGGCTGGGTGGAGACGCTTGCGGTCGCGCCAGCTTGGCCTTGCTGCGGCGCCGCGAGTACCACCGGTACCGCGTGGACGATGACGACCACAGCCAGCAAGAGTGTCGGTATTAGCTTCTTTAGTACGCACTCTGAAAATTCCTTCAAATAATACATCCCTCCTTTATTGCTGCCTAGCCACCTGCACGCCCCGTTACGGCGCCGGCACAGTCTTGAAGACTATGACCTCGCTGAAATCCGTCCCATCGATCTGCAGCCCGTAGCATCCAGGAGCACGGAAGCGCAGCTCGTAGGTATTGACCCAGTACCCCGACGTGTACCCTGGTCCCACCAGCCTCCCAGGAATGTAGAGGCTAGGCGCATTGCCCGCAGATAAGCTGAAGTGCAGGGCATTCGGACCATTCAGCTGATGCCCACGCAAGAGCAGTGGGCCGCTGTAGCGGTTGCTCACCGCCAGCAGGAACTTGTGCGCCCCCCATGTCGTCGGCCAGTCGACCGTACGCACCGTGGGCAGCCCGTAGAGCAGCGTGGTACTCGAGCCAGCCGCCGTATCCCCGTACACCAGATAGACCGGGTAGCTGCCATGGGCGAGGCCAACCCGCGGATCGATACGCCGCCCCGGCGCGGTGACGGGACAGCTCTGTCCTGCCGCCAGCCTGGGCACCTGCAGCGGCCGGTTCGGGATCGCCGCCGCCGGAGTGGGCGTCACTATCGCCTCTGCCTCCTTGGTCGATACCACAGTGGTCGCTGTCGTGAACACCACCATCGTCGTCACCGCAGCCGATCGCTCGCGCACTGCGGTGGACCCAGTAGGGATGGTCTGGGTCCGCTGACCCTCCAGGCGGATATGTCCCGCCGTCACCGCTCCAGGTGCGAAGCTGCTACAGCTACTAAGCGCCAGTGCGGCAGCTAGAAGCGCCGCCGGAAAGGCCTGCACCAGCCACCCGCCCTGTTTCCTCACCTGTTCTTCCATCTTCCATACTCCTATCGCCAGCTTGTAATGATGAGCCCAACTCCTCCACAAAGAACAACCAGTGTAATGTATTGGCGGTATACCAGAACTCCACGTCACATTTCTCAACGTCGAACAGCGCTTTGACGTAGCAAATCATGACGTCACCCTCATCTCACCATCGCCCGCAGCGTCGCACTCTGCCACTGCTGCCCCACCGTAGCTACCCCCATCGCGCGTGCGACGGCGTGAGGTGTTGATCGAACCAGCGCACGATCCGTGCGTAGAGGTCGCGGTAGCTCGCTTCCGTCCACATCCCCGGCCAGTGATCTTCACCGACATATTCGGCCAGCTCTACCTCTTTGCCAAGCCGGCGTAAGCTGGTGAGATCGCTTCCGGCTGTGCCTTCAGCACGATATCCTCTGTGCCGCAGATCAGTACTACTGAGGCAGCAACCCGGTCCAGGTAGAAGAGAATAGTACCAAAGACGCACAAGTCCACCTACCGCCGGTGCACTTCCGACGTCGAGAGAAGCGTCACAACCGCCTCCTACCACGCTGGCGAGAATGGCCGTTTCCACCCTTCAGCGACGCCTCAGGTCAGCAGGCAGCCCCCAATCTACCGGCCCTACCAGTCTCTCTCTTCATGCGTACCCGACAGGATGCTCACCTAGGCGCGGTTTGCCAGCGCCGCTAGCTCTTCCGCTCCCCGACGTACAGCCGTTGCATAAGTAGCGCTATCGAGCGCTGCCGCAGGAGATCCCAGCACCAGTGAGACAGGGGGAACGAGGGAGGAGACGACTTCGGGGTAGTCCACAAAGTAAACGCGCAGGGTCGGCAACCGGCTGTGGAACGGCTCGAGCGCCTGCCAGAGCTTCTTTTCCTCCGCTGCCTTCATCGGTGGCGGGAGCATTCCCCGGGCATTGTGCCTCCATACGTGAGCTACTGGTTCGTAGCGCCGCCAGAGGCTGGCAAGCAGTTCACCGACCGCCGGGGTGCCGGTCCATCCAGCGAAAGCCTCGTAAGCTCCTTTCCAAGCATCACCCGCCCGCCTTGGCGCTTCTGCCTTTGCCTGCACATCCCGCGCGATCCTCGCTTCTAGCCATGTCCGCCAACTCGCAGGCTCCAGACCTGCCGCCCGAAGTGTGCCATCTCCGCTCGGATGACGATCAAACGGGGATACGCAAAGCCCATCGACCAGCAGAGCCCAGACGCAGAAGTTTACTCCCACGTGCAGGTCGGCGCTCCAGTACCAGCGGTCCATCGTTCCACGCCGAAACATTGTCCACCTCCGATCCGCCTCACAAAGGTTGGGGCTCTCGCGGGTCACGCCAGGATTGGCCGGGTTGAGACTGGACGTGCTGACGTCCAGCATCGCAAGGGCGAACGATCAAATCCCACTGCACTCCTGGCAACTGCCCTAGTAGATACGCCACCATTAAAAAAGATGTACTCTACGAGATCCAGGTATTATCAGAAGGATTTCCGAACGTGCAGACGGCGCCATTCACCAAGTAGGCAGTCCCGGACATAATAGCGGATACCTGTCCGATACCAGTATGTACGTTGGAGTCGTCGTTCGTCCACGAGCTGGACCACACCCACATGCCATTACTGATCGTTCCCGATCCCCCCGATGTCGAGTTGTTCCAGTTGGCGCAAGCCAACTCGGAGCATAGTAGGCACGGCTTCTTCAAGGGCATCCACACCATTGATGGCGTGCAACAGGATAAGACCCTGATGCAACTCATCAAGACTGCCTGGCGCATCAATCCCAACAACTCGCTGTTGGCCTTCTGCGACGACAGCTCGGCTATC
>JAMDCW010000038.1 GCA_023489405.1 Chloroflexota bacterium | reverse complement strand
GCGGTACTCATCGGCGCCAGCCGCTTTGATTTGTGGTGGCTTTCCCGTTTCAAGTATACATTCGCCCTCGCTGGTTTTTTGCTCCTCCTCGCCACCGCACTCTTCGGTCGCGAAGTCAATGGCGCACGGCTCTGGTTGGGCTTTGGCCCACTTCAGTTCCAGACGACAGAGCTCATGAAAGTAGTGCTCGTGATCTTCATGGCCGGATATCTGGAAGAACGGCGAGAGCTGTTGACCCTTGCGGAACATCGCTGGCGTGGTATTCGTATCCCGCCGCTGGAATATTTCGGTCCACTTGGTGTGCTTTGGCTCGCTTCTCTTCTTTCGTTGCTCTGGCAGCGGGACCTTGGCGGGACGCTTCTCCTGCTCGGCGTCGCCCTCGCGATGCTCTACGTCGCTACTGAGCGCCTTTCTTACGTCTTTGGAGGTATCGGTCTCTTCCTCATCAACGTGCTGGTCACGTACCATTTCTTTGCTTACGTGCGGACGCGCATCAATGTCTGGTTTGATCCGTGGCGCTATGCTCATCAGCAGGGCTACCAGATTGTGCAAGCGCTGTACGCTGTGAGCAGCGGAGGTATTTTCGGCCCAGGTATTGGTCGGGGCTATCCAGGGTTCATTCCCGCAGTCTATACAGACTTCATTTTTGCCGCTATTAGCGAAGAGCTCGGGTTACTGGGCGGATTTGTCGTCCTCACCGCATTCGTCTTGCTCGTCGCTCGAGCCCTTAGCATTGCCCTGCGCTGCAGTGGCACCTTTGAGCAATTGCTGGCGGTAGGGCTGGCTGCCCTACTGGCGCTGCAGTGCCTCGTGATCGTGGCAGGCAATCTCGAAGTGATTCCTCTCACAGGAATTACGCTTCCATTCATCAGCTATGGCGGCAGCTCGATGGCCATCAACTTTCTGATTATCGGAATGTTGCTGCGGCTATCGAGTTCTCAGCTTGCCCAGTCCTAATCGCCACTGCTCGTACTCACCGGCTTTTGTTCCTCTTTCGCGTATTTCTGAGTGCTGAGCCTTCGCGGCAACAGGACGATGATCACGAAAGCCAGGATAAAGAGCAAGAGAAAGGCGAAGAACTTCTGTGTTTTTTCTAAGAACAGTGCTGCAATGCCAGCCAGAGCAGTGAGTGAATACAACAAGCCGAGGATAGCTTGAGGAGCGAGCCCTGCGGATAGCAGCCGGTGGTGGAGGTGACCAAGGTCGAAGTGCATCGGTGCTTTGCCGTGACGAACCCGCGAATATACAGTGTAGGCAAAATCGAGAATAGGTAGACCAAGTACGAGGAGGGCTGTCGCGAGACGGGCACCGCCGAGAATCGACAGGAGAGCGAGGAGATAACCGAGAAAATGCGCTCCGGTGTCTCCCATGATCATGCGCGACGGCGGCCAGTTCCAGACGAGGAAGCCGAGGCATACTGCAGAGAGCAAGAGCATGAGTTGCACAATACCCTGTTCTCCCGCCATGTAGCGAAGGGTGTGAAAACCGAGAGCCACCGCCGCAATGGCAGTGACTCCACTGGCTAGCCCATCGATGCCGTCGAGAGCGTTGACGGCGTTCATCATCACGGGAAACCACAGCAGCGTCACAGGAATTGCCAGGAAAAGAGGCAAGGTCAGCGGAGGGGCGATGAGATTGGGATCGAACGGGTTGTTAAAGGGAGTCGAAACGTGATCGATGCGGATGCCGAAGAGTATTGCTCCTCCAGCGGCTACGAACTGGAATAGCAGCTTTATCACGGGCGATAAACCGCGGATGTCGTCGATGACCATGACGAGGGCGATGAAGACGGCGCACCCTAGACCACCGAGGAAGCGAGGAATGAAGCTGTGGGGTAAGGAGATGAACGCAATGGCTAAAGAGAGAGGCACATAGACCGCCAGCATTCCCAGTCCACCGAGGCGTGGCTTGGGCACCGTGTGGATGCGGCGCGGACTCGGCTGATCGAGCAATCCGAGACGGCGTGCGATGCTATCCACAACCCGGCAGAATAGGACAGAAGCGGCGAATCCCACGACGAGGATGATCCACCACCACTGCGATGTCAGGATCTGTGTCAAAGGAATGAGTTCCAGAGAGCAGCATCATTGGTCATCTGGCCATCCTCTCGGTCTGCTCTTCTACATCTTACGTGCTTGCACGAAGAAGCCCAAACTGGGTGGGATTGAGGGCTCCGAGCTTGCCCGGAAGCGAAGAGCTGAAGCAGCATCAATGTCCGGCACTCTGGTAACGCTGGATTTCCGACTTCCAGAAGCAGTAGGCCAGGCTGAAGTAGATGATTCCCGCGAGCGGCGCTAGCTCAGCGATGAGCTTGGGGATGAAGATGCCGTGCGTACGCCCCAATATGACGCTCGCTGGAAAGTAGGCGGCGAAGGCGAGTGGAAAAACGAACGTGAAGAGAATTTCTCCCACCTTACCAAAGATAGAGAGCGGATAGTTGCCGAAATTGTTGAACACATCGTCGACGATGTAGGTCAACGCGCTCGTATTGAGCAAGCGGAAGCTCAACGTCGCTGGTATGAGTTTGATCGATGTTTCGACGAGCGTTCCTCCGAGGATGCCAAGTACGAGATAGATGACCGCTGGCGGTGACCAGGAGCGATGGAGCATGAGCAGCGAAGTGGTGAGCAGTCCGAGGCCTCCCAGGAGATCACCGAGTGAGGTGGCCTGAAGGCACGAGGCCATGAGCTGCAGGAAGGGAGACATCGGACGGGCGAGAAGGCGGTCGAATTCCCCCTCCCGCACAAGCGTTGTCGCACGAGCCAGGTTGCCGAAGATGACGACTGAGAGGCCATGGACGGTGAGGCGTATTCCATAGAGGAATGCTACCTCACTGAGCGTCCAGCCAGCGATGGTGTGGAAGCGGCTCAATAAGGCCCAGATGAAGATGAAACCGGTGCCTTGATAGACGAGTCCTGCAATGACCATCGTCAAGAAATTGACGCGGTACTGCGCTCGCCCGCGGAAGTTTGCGAGGGCCAGGTGGCCGTAGACGCTGATCTGGTGCATATTACCCTCCTTGGATGATGACCCGCCGTAGGGCCAGGCGCCAGATGAAGAATGCCAGCAGTCCGAGGGTGAGGACCCACGCGAGCTGAGTGAGGAGGGCTTGCGCGAGCGCTGGTCCCTGGAGCTGGCCGAGATAGATGGAGAATGGCAGCGAGGCGAGCGCCTGGAAGGGCAAGATACCGGCGACTATTCGCAGAGGCTCGGGGAAGAGGGCGAGCGGGATGAAGGCACCGGCGAAGAATTTACTTGTAAAGTAGTATATCATGCGGAACCCAGACATCTCAATGGTCCAGAAGGCGATCATGCCAAGGAGGAGGCTCAGAAGAGCGGTGAGAAGATAGGCCAAGACCAGACTCAGCAGGTAAAAACCGAGCGCCGCCAGTGAAGATGGGGGACGGAGGCTTCCGAGCACGGCAGCGAAAGGGAGGGCGGCGAGGATGAAGGGCAACACGCCAGTAGTGGCGCCGATCTGGCCCGCGAACATCTGCTGGAGAAAGCCGATGGGGCGTAGGAGGTCGAGCACAATAAGGCCTTTGCTCACGCGCTCCTGAATATAATCAGCGAGGAAAGGATTGAGAAGTGTAAAC
>JAMDCW010000010.1 GCA_023489405.1 Chloroflexota bacterium | reverse complement strand
TGATTGCTGAGCTGCCGACCTCGGTGAGAATGACTCCTGGAGGTGTGCTGTCATTTGCTTCGATGACTTTGTTGACGGTTCCCACTATGCGGCCATCGCTGCTGATTACCTGCATCCCCGTGCTGATCATGTCTTCCATCCTCCCCTCACTCTAGTAAAGAGTTTCGGAGCGGCGGATTACAGGGAGGATTACCGTCTCAAGATTGCTCGTTTTGTGTCAAGACTCAGCGCGAGCGATAACTGCGTCATCTCTAGGAGCCGAGAAGATGTTGCATCGACACCGATCCAGTGGCATGCTTCTGTTTCTGATCACATGAGAAGAGGTGAGCGTGGTCCTCAATTCAACCGTAGCGCCTCTGCTCGTTGGAGCAGGGATAGTGGTGGTACTGCTCATAGCCACCCTCATTGTTTTGACGCTGTCGATGCGCGCCCTGTGGCGTACCCGTCGCCCGGCTCGCCTTGATGCAAGATTGGAGAATCTCCCACCAGCCGAGCAATTGGAGCACCGGCTGGGAGAAGTAGAACGGCAGCTTGCCGGAGCGCTGCAATTACTGCCGGAACACCAGGAAAGCCTCACCGCTGCTCAGAGGGCGGTTGAGCAGTTGAGGAACCTCGCGAAGGAACATGAGGAGATATTCGATCACCACCGGCAGGAAATCCAAGATATTCAACAACGCCTTCGTCTTGCCCTTCGATCCGTAGCGGTACAGCGGTATAATCCGTTTCCCGATACAGGAGGCAATTTCAGCTTTGTTATCGCCCTAGTCAATGAGGCGCACGATGGCGTGTTGCTCACAGGACTGCATGCTCGAGAAACGACGCGCATTTTTGCTAAATATATCGCCGCCGGTCAGTGCGAAACACGTCTTTCTCCGGATGAGACGGCGGCTCTTGAACGAGCTATACGCCAGCTCGAGAGTGATACCCATACGTGAATGGCGCCTTCCGGTCATTACCCTCCGTCGATGTCGCCATGCAGCAGTTCGCTGCTGCCCATCCCGATGAGCATGCGCCGCACGACCTCCTGCGGACTTCAGTGCGCCGCGCTCTAGAAATGGCTCGCGAGGCGATTGCGCATGGCGCCCCACCGCCAAGCATCGCAGAGGTGCTCCAGCAAGTCGAGACGCTTCTGGCCGGTTTGCGCGCCGTACGCCTACGAAGGGTCATCAACGCCACCGGAGTGATCCTCCACACGAACCTCGGTCGGGCACCTCTCGCACGCTCGGCGAGTGAGGCAGTTGTCAGAGTGGCACAGGGCTACAGCAATCTCGAGTTCGATCTCCCCAATGGAGCGCGTGGCAGCCGGCACACTGCCGTGGCAGCGCTGTTACGTGAGCTTACCAACGCTGAGGCTGCTCTCGTGGTGAACAACAACGCGAGCGCCGTCTTGCTCACCCTTGCCGCTCTGGTAACAGGGAAGGAAGTGTTGGTATCACGCGGACAGCTCGTGGAGATCGGCGGGGGCTTCCGCATTCCGGATGTGCTTCGCCAGAGCGGAGCGCTGCTGAAAGAAGTGGGAACAACCAATCGTACATATGCCGGCGACTTTGAGCGGGCGCTCTCTCCGGAGACCGCGGCGATTCTTCGCGTGCACCCTAGCAACTTCATCCAGCAAGGCTTCGTTCACACGCCGTCTTTGGCGGAGATGGCTGCTGTCGCTCATGCCCATGATCTGTTCTTGATCGATGATCTTGGCAGTGGCGCCGTGCGTGACACGAGTCAGTACGGCCTTGCCCGTGAGCCGCTGGTGCAAGAAAGCATTCGTGCTGGCGCTGATATCGTGTGCTTTTCTGGTGACAAGCTCTTAGGAGGACCGCAGGCAGGCATTATCCTGGGGCGTGATGATCTCGTAGAGGAGATAGCACGGCACCCGCTTGCCCGCGCCGTTCGGATCGATAAGCTAAGTCTGGCAGCGTTAGAAGCGACGCTGCACCACTACCTGTGGGATGAAGCAGAACCGGCGATTCCCGTATGGCGGATGATAAGCCGGCCAGCAGCAGATATCGCCCGTGAAGCGGCGCACTGGCAGCAGCGACTCCTGGCCGCAGGAGTAGCAGCGTATACCAGAGCCGGACAATCTACCATTGGCGGAGGCTCATTA
The DNA here is from genome assembly GCA_023489405.1 of Chloroflexota bacterium. GTDB lineage: Bacteria > Chloroflexota > UBA4733 > UBA4733 > UBA4733 > JAMDCW01. The sequence goes on along the minus strand of JAMDCW010000010.1, from coordinate 1,537 downwards.
CCTGGAGAGACCTTGCCGACAACGCTTGTCGTATTGCAGCACCTCCATCCCGAGGCTCTGGCGGCCCGTCTGCGTATGGCAGAGCCAGCCGTGGTCGCTCGCATCGAGGATGATCACGTGGTGCTCGATCCACGGACCGTACTGGAAGACGACGTGGAGGAGCTTCTCCGCGTCATTTCGGTGAGCTTTGACGCTTCCTGAGGCGCCGTGTCGATGCTACTGGCGCGCGCTTAGCATACATGACTCTACGTCACATCACGGCGCGTGCGGCTTCGTACTGATCGTCGATACTATCGAATGAGCTGATGCTTTCCTGTTCCTGACAAATGGCGGCGAGGGTCGTCGCTGGTATGCTGTCGTTGGATTAGGTAGACAGAAGAATAAGATTCTTAGTTTATGTCGAGCGAACCCCCACGGAAACCGTGTATCCAGCAATCATCCCTTGACGAGGTTGTGATCCCTGCGACGTCAACCGAGTGGGTCACGTTCAGCCAAACTGCTCTGCTCCAGGCATTCGATGAGATGGCTGCTGCCCACACAACAGCGGCGTTCCGATCGGCCGCCCGAGCATTGCGTGAGAGTCTCGTACAGCCCTCGGCGAATCACAACGGCCTCTCCCACAGCGACGATCCTCGAGATACGCTGAGGTTACGCTGCGATACGCTCGTTCGACAGCTAGACCAGATGATCGAGGCATACACCCTCGAGCGCGCCCAGTACTACCTGCACCGGCTGCGAACGGGATTGGTCGATGTCCGGACGAGTGCGATCAATGACATCAACCTTCTTCGCTGGCAAGAGTACGACGATGTCCTCACCGATAGCTTGTGGGTGATCGAGCGCCGTGACACTTCCGGCGCCCACTTAGGCTGGTACTGGGGCAACTTCGTTCCGCAAATCCCCCACCAACTCATGCTCCGCTACACGAAGCGTGGCGAATGGGTGCTCGACGTATTCGCCGGCAGCGGTACGGCACTGATCGAGTGCCGGCGCCTCGGGCGCAATGGGATTGGCTTCGAGCTGAACGAGCAGGTCGCTCAGGCAGCTCGGGAGCTAATTGACCGGGAACCCAACCAGGATGGTGTCGTGAGTGACCTCCTGGCCGGTGACAGCCGCACCGTGAACATTGGCGGTGCGCTCGCCGCGCAAGGCCAGTGCGCCGTGCAACTGGTCATCATGCACCCACCCTACCACGACATCATCCCTTTCTCCGATGATCCGCGCGATTTATCGGCAGCGCCCTCGACCGAGACCTTCCTCACCATGTTTGGTGAGGTTGTCGACAACGCCACGCCGTACTTGGAGCAGGGGCGCTTCCTTGCGGTCGTCATTGGTGACAAGTACTCGAAGGGAGAATGGATCCCTCTCGGCTTCTCCTGTATGTCCGAGGTGATGAAGCGTGGCTACACCCTGAAGAGCATCGTCGTGAAGAACTTCGACTCGACACGTGCGAAGCGCAGCCAGGAGCAGCTCTGGCGCTACCGCGCGCTCGTAGGCGGCTTCTACATCTTCAAGCACGAGTACGTTCTGGTGTTCC
>JAMDCW010000030.1 GCA_023489405.1 Chloroflexota bacterium | reverse complement strand
TAGCGTAATGAAGATCGTAGTTGACGAGGAGATTGTTTTCAGGAGAGGCGCCGAGCTGCTCTGCCAGGCTACACGCTCGATCGAGCACGCGTCGTGACATTGGACGGCCGTGGCGCTCCCAGCGCTGGGGAAAGGTGTGCGCGAGAGCAGCGGCGGTCGCTTGGAGCGAACGGAAGGGTATGGGCAGGGGAATGGCGAGGCGCCGTAGCAGTTGTCCGGCGATGGTGATGGCCTGAGTAATTTCAATAGTGCTTAAGGAGGAGTGGCTGTCGAGCCGTTCCAAGAGCATTGCGCCAAGCGATGGTTCGTGTTCGAACAGGCGTACAGCTCCTTGTCCCCTCCAGGCGAGGAGGGCGGCGGCCTCATCTTTGGTAGATTCGTCGATCCAGGAGATTTTGAGGATGGCCGGCTCGTTTTCGCGGTGGACTGGAAGGATGAGAGCTATGCCACCGTGCATAGCGTAGCCTTCTACGGTGAGGTGCCATCGCTTGCAGAGCGTCTCGACGAGGTCCGGCAGAGTTTTGAGCCAGCGGCGTCCGGCGTCCCCTTCGCGGGCTAGCGTGAAGAGGACGAAATCAGGGGGAATCGCGATCATTAGGAGATGTGGTGAGTCTGTTGTGCATATGTCATTCTGCCATGGGAGATGATCAAGGGAGTCTCCTGAGAACCCAGCGCCAGGGAGCAATGAACGGCGGAGCGTGAATCGTTGATGGTGCGCCGCGCCGCTATGTTTGGGATGCTGGTTATTCGCTGACGCCTAAGGCTTCGAGCTGGGCGCTGAGCTGCTCGAGGACTTTGGAGGGGTTTTTTGCGGCGGTGGTGTCGCGCGTGAGACGTAGGCGCCATTCGGCATGACCGCTCGATTCGATCTGGGTCGTGTAGCCGAGCTTGGCGGCTTCCCAGGGGATTGTCGAAAGTGCTGGAGCGTGATCGGTGAGCACTTCCAATTCTTCATCGCCCTTGAGCTTCTTGAGCTGTTCGACAGCCTTCAGCATGGGGAAGGGACAAATTTCACCACGGACGTCTAAGCGTGCCATTTGTCGGGCGTCCTTTCACTAGGGTGTGATACGGCGAGCTATTCAAGCGAGGCGGCGGATGATCTGGACGCCGCCACCAGCGCCGAGGAGAAGTCCAATGCCGAAGACCCAGCCATTGAGCCCTAGGGAGGGAATGGCAGAGAAGAAGGCACCGATGGTGCAGCCGGCAGCGAGACCGGCACCGTAGCCCATGAAGCTACCACCGGCGAAAGATTGAGCGTAACGGATTTTTTGGCGGGGGAAGCGTAGCTTGAATTCCGAGGCGAGAACGGCAGCGACAAAGGCACCGAATACGAGGCCGCCATCGATGGCGAAGGTCTCGGTAAGCCACGTGCCGCCGCTACCAGTGGCGAGATTGCAGCCAGCGAGTTGAGCCGCGCCTTGGAGGGGGCCGGCGGCGAGATTGACCAGTCCGGCGGCGCGGTTAGCCCAAGCGCTGAGTTCACCGGTGACGCCGAGAGGACGGTCGACGGTAAAGGTGAAGATGTTGAGGATGGCGAGGGCAATGGCGCCGGTGACGATGGGCCAACCCTGAATGAGCCATTGTTGATAGAGCTTGTTGAGGCGATCGCGAATGGTGGTTGGCTCAATTTGGGGTTTGGATCGGAGGGGGATCTGCGGGCCGCGACCGCGTTCCTGGACATAGGTAAGGAGAGCAGCGCCAGCAAGAAGGAGGAGGGTGAGAGCAAGGGCACCGGCATAGCCGAACCAGGAGGGAAGCCAGAGGATGGGATCATGAGAGATCTGCGTCTGCCACCACCAGTTCCACGTGTGGGAAGCGAGCTCGAGGCCGACAAGGATACCGATGAGGCTCACAATAGATGCCATGTACCCTTCGCCGATGCGATAGAGCGTTCCTGAGACGCAGCCACCAGCAATGACCATGCCGAGGCCGAAGAGGATGCCACCGAAAAGGAGATAGGGACCGACGGGGACGATATGGGCTTGATTGGGGAGAGCGCCAGCGGTAGGGTCGGGAACACCTTTTGCCATGAGAAGGACGAAACCGGCAGAGGCAACGGCAAGGCCTGTAAGAATTGCGCGCATATTGCGACCGTCTTTGAGGAGGAAGAGGTCACGAAAGGCGGAGGCAAAGCAGAGACGACTGCGCTGGAGAATAATGCCAAAGGCTAGGCCGAAGGCCCAGAAAACACCGACGACGGCATTTTGTACGCTGAAGATGATGAGCAAAGCGAGAGCGGCCGTTACTGTGGCAACTTTCAAGGCCAGGAGGACGAGAATATGCATCCTGATCATGGCAGGTTCGGATGCTACTGGGGCTGATGCACTCACTGGTTACCTCTCTGCGCCACCACTGCCAGCGGTATAAAGTTGACTTTGTCTTGTGACATAGTAACCTACTTTTTCGCCGTGCATCAATTTTCCCGGCGAGCCAACGCTAGTACAGCATCAGCAGTAATGGTATTGCAACAAAACGCTTCAGAGACGCCTCTTTCCAGGGGTGCGCGCATTGGACGGTCTATGGTCGTACACTTCAGATTATTGTTCTTGACAATATTTGCTATGAACAATATGCTTTAGAGATGTACGGTCTCGTCCATCGGCACAATGGCTGAGGAGGTCTGGTATGGTGCTCCAGGAAGCACACTCGCTGGGAGATCCCATGCCGGCGCAGCCACACGCTTCCAGTGATCGTTACAAGTGGGTCGTGCTGAGCAATACCACGCTTGGCATGTTGGTGGCGATGCTCAACACCAGCATCATGATGATCTCGCTGCCGGTCATCTTCCGGGGTATCCAGCTCGATCCTCTGGCGCCAGGGAATTCGGGGTTTCTCCTCTGGATTCTCATGGGGTACATGGTCGTCACGGCGACGCTCCTCGTGGCGTTTGGGCGCATCTCCGATATGTTCGGGCGGGTGAAGCTCTACAATGCTGGCTTTGCTATCTTCACGCTGGGATCTATCTTGCTCTCTCTGACACCGGGGCAGGGAACGGCTGGTGGCATCGAGCTCCTGATCTTCCGGCTCATCCAGGGGGTAGGTGGGGCCTTCCTCTTCGCAAACAGCACGGCTCTGCTGACCGATGCCTTCCCCATCGAGCAGCGAGGCATGGCGATGGGCATCAACCAGATTGCCGGCATCGGCGGCTCGCTCGTCGGTCTCCTGGTCGGGGGACTGCTCGCCACCATCGACTGGCGGTTGGTCTTCTGGGTGAGTGTCCCCTTCGGTCTTTTGGGAACGGTCTGGGCCTACCTGAAATTGCATGAGATCACGACGATCCGCAGCAAGCAGAAACTCGACATCATCGGCAATGTGACCTTTGCCGTGGGGTTGACGGTGTTGCTGATCGGACTCACCTATGGCATCGAGCCGTATGGCCAGAGCAGTATGGGATGGGGAAATCCCTTTGTCATCGGCTGCATAGTTACCGGTTTGTTCTTGCTTGGCCTCTTTCTCTGGGTGGAGACGCGAGTTCCTGATCCGATGTTCCATCTCGATCTGTTCAAGATCCGGATGTTCGCCATGGGGAACCTAGCAGGTTTCCTGAGCTCATTAGCGCGCGGTGGTTTGCAGTTCATGCTCATCATCTGGCTCCAGGGCATCTGGCTGCCCTTGCACGGCTACGCCTATCAGGATACGCCCCTATG
>JAMDCW010000049.1:1186-3667 GCA_023489405.1 Chloroflexota bacterium | reverse complement strand
TCCTCATCCATCAGGTGTGTGGTCTGGGTGTTCAAAAATACGTGGAGCGAAAGGTAATCGCTCTGGCCCAGCACCTCTTCCAACGACGAAAAAGCCACACCGAGCCGCTGCGCTGCCTCGCGCGCCGGGAAGGGATCATAGGCGAGCATGCGAAACCCCAGAGGTTTTGCACGCTCAGCGAGTAGTTGACCAATTGTGCCGAAACCGATAATTCCCAGCGTCAGTGCCTTCGGGTGGTGTATCGGTAAGTCCGCTCGCCCGCGTTGCGTCCAGTAGCCCCCTTCGCGCACATAGCGGTCCGCCCGGAAGAGAAAGCGATTGAAGGCCAGGATCAGCGCCAACGTATGCACCGCAACCTCTTCAGAGAAAGCGTCAGGAATATTCGCCAGGAGAATTCCCCGCGCCGTCAGCGCATCGACATCAATGTCGTCATACCCTACATAAGGCCGCAAGATGAACCGGCAGCGATCCAACTGTTGGACATCTTCCGCCGTAATCGGCACCGCGCTCGATACCAGGATCTCGGCAGAACGTACTGCTGGGTCCACCGTCCTCGCTTCGTCATAGAGCGATTGCACCTCAATAGGGATGCCGGCAGCCTCCGTTGCTGCAAAATAGTCCGCGGAGCGGCGTCCCGCGCCGCGCTGGAGCACGACAACTCGCGAAGGTAGCTGCCACTCCTCCCGATGCCTCCATTGACCAAGTTCTACCAAGCTCACCTCCTCCTACTCTTGCAGACACTGCTCCCTTGGCATCGTAGTAAAAATAGGTCCCATCGACAAGACTACACCGCGCCGGATAGTTCAATGTCACACGCTCAGAGAAGCGCCCTGAAGTCCCTCTTTTTACCCTGCTCCACCCCAGTCCGCCGAGGAAGGCGAAAACTCACCTGCATCATCTTCTCACGCAACAGGGGCAGACTTGCTGTCCCCAATTAAACAGCGGAAAACTCATTCAAAACTCAATACCCGGTTGAGCGCGGATACCTTGCAAAGCAAGCGGATGCTTGACCTCCCGCATCTCCGTCACCAGGTCAGCAAAATCAATGAGTGCGAGCGGTGCATACCGCCCGGTGATGACGACGTGGAGCATCCACGGCTTATGCGCTCGCAGCCACTCGATCACCTCTTCCACATCGATCCAGCCAAAGTGGAGTGGATAAGTGAACTCGTCAAGGACAATGACATCATAGCGTTCACTGGTAATCATCTCCTGAGCACGCCGCCAGCCGTGGCGTGCTCGCTCGGCAGACTCATCCAGATCTTTACTCGTCCACGTCCATCCATCGCCGGAGCCAAGCCACGTGATACCCATCTTCTCAGCGGCTCTCGCTTCACCGAAACGAGCGCCTTCGTGCTTCATGAACTGCATCACGGCAACACGCAGACCACGCCCCCAGCTTCGCGTCATGATGCCCAGAGAGCTCGTCGTTTTCCCTTTGCCATTACCGGTGTTGACGATTACCAAACCCTTTTTGATGCGCTTTGCAGACCTCACCATCTTCTGTTCCGTGTGCTGCTCATTCCAGTCCGCTGCTCCAGACACAGAATCTGGCGCAGCTCCCTCTTCTACAGCAGACAGGGCTTCAAGGCCATCTTCCTCGCGGTATGTCCCCGCATCTCCGCGAACCGCTGGCGGGTAGGCTGGCGGGCGTTCCCGCGGATAGAGCCGGTGGAATACCGCTGGCTCCACTGGTCTTCCCTCGATCAAATGCTGTTGCGCGATCTCACGCGCCAGTTCAGGAGTGACGTGGTGATACCACACCCCATCCGGATACACCGCAACAATCGGCCCGCCCTCACAAACACCGAGGCAATCCACGACGCTTACCTTGACTCGCTCAGGATTCCGCAACCGCCGGCGTTTCCCCAGTGCCGCCCGGAAAATCTGCTCGAGCGATCGCCCATCCTCACTCGGAGCGCAATCCCCATGAGCGCAGATCAAAACGTGCCGCCCGTACGGGCGCATAGAAGGCGGCCTTCCCCCTCCCTCACTCTTTTCTGCTTGAGATAATTCTGTCATCGCATCATCCTCCCTCTACAAGCAAAGTCCAGATCGCATCGTTCCAATGCGAAGTGTGCCACGTAACCAGCGCGGTTACGAAACGAGCATGCGCTATCCTGGAACAGAGGAATTCTCGTGTAATACTTCCGCACCGAAGACGTATACGTTCACTTACCCCCGCTGGGCAGCGAGTGGTGAAGGCGCCGGCGCCCCGTGACGTGTCCGGCGAGAAACTAGAAGCGGATGTCACCAAGGCCCTGACTGAAGCGCACCAGGAACGGCTCGCCGAAGCCAGAGTGATCACTGTGACCACGGCGGTTCGCGGGGTAGCGACGCACTTGGAGGTGACATGATTCTCGCCACCGCGATCTCGGGCGCGGCCGGCTATTTGATTACCGGCGACCTCCGACTCCAGCAACTGAAGACGTTCTGGGGTGTGACGATCATCGGTCCGCGAGCCTTCGTCGACCTCCTCCA
>JAMDCW010000049.1:0-1176 GCA_023489405.1 Chloroflexota bacterium | reverse complement strand
GAGTTCCTGGGTGGCCGTGTCACCGCAGCACTACGCACCGGGATCGCCACCGTGTGTCACCGCTACGCTCAGTGCAATGTCGAACTCCTACAGTTAGGCTAGACCCAGCTCAATCAGACCGGCAAACGCAAGGTCCTCGAGGATGCCTCCGTGCGTGCGTTCGTGCCTGCGAAGTGGCAACCGTACAGCAGGCCTCTCCGCCGCCCCGGCTAGGACGCCGGTGGCGGGCCGGATGGCCCTACCACATCAGCATCTACATAGGCATAGTTGCGCGTCGCAGGATTGTAGACGAAGAGACGCGAGGCCGTCTGCGGTGCTACGACGAGGAAGTAGCTCCACTGCCCCTGCCGGCCCAGGGCGACTGCCCGCTGGTCTTCCCCGGACCACAGGGTGATGGTGGGGACGAAGGACTCCACCCAGAATGGGTGGAACACCGGTGCGGGCGGATGAGGGGGCGCCGGTGGCAGGGACGGTGGGGAGCTGGGTGGTGGCGTCCCGGCGGCGAACACCGTGCCGGTCAGCTCGGCGATCGTCGGAGTCGACATTGCACTGAGCGTAGCGGTGACACACGGTGGCGATCCCGGTGCGTAGTGCTGCGGTGACACGGCCACCCAGGAACTCCCGTCCCACCAGTAGAGGGTCGTGCCACCGTTCAGGTTGCAGTCAGAGATCGTCAGCGTCGTGAAGCTGCTCCCTGCAGCTACCTGGACGTCGAAGTACGTCCCGGCAGTAGAGAAGCCCGGCGCACCGGCGGGATTGCCCGCATACTGCGAGACGGTGAGGGCTCCCTCTCCACTCCCGTCCACCGTCGTGCCGTCATTGGCGGCGGAGGCGGTACCGCTCGCGCTATTCGAGCTGCCGTTCGCCGAGCTGACGGCACCAGCCGGCGGCGGAGGAGGCGCGGGAGGAGAAGGCGTCGGGGTAGGAGTCGCTGTCATCGCCGGCGTCGGGGTAGGAGTCGCTGTCATCGTTGGCGTGGGAGTAGGAGTCGCTGTCATTGTCGGCGTCGGGGTCGGTGTCGCTGTCATCGTTGGCGTGGGAGTAGGAGTCGCCGTCATTGTCGGCGTCGATGTCGGAGTCGCTGTCATCGCCGGCGTAGGAGTAGAAGTCGCCGTCATTGTCGGCGTCGGTGTCGGAGTCGCTGTCATCGCCGGCGTCGGGGTAGGAGTCGCTGTC
>JAMDCW010000025.1 GCA_023489405.1 Chloroflexota bacterium | reverse complement strand
CCAACAGCCCGATGACCACTGCAGTAGTCACAATGAGCTGGCGATCCTTATCAGTAAAAGCGCCCGGGCGAGACCATACTGCCGCCAGCGCCCGTCCAGGTGCCAGGAACGGTGAGATCGAGCCGCTCCAGAAGATGTTCGGTCCAGCGCGCACCACCGCGAGTTGATGCAGAAACGCTCCCAGCCACGGTAAAAATAGCAACGCCGTCACCATGCTACTCACCACATAAGGCTTCATCTTCCGCCAGGCGGTGATCACCATCCACACGCCATGCACTGTACAAAACACTACCGTGGCATAGTGGCTATAAAGCGCTAGGGCCAGCGCCAGCGCATAGACTACCCACCACTGCCTCTCCGGTTGCGCTGACGATGGCACCAGCGCATACGTTGCTAACAAGACAAACCAGGTCGCTAAGGCGTACGCCCGCGCCTCCTGGCTGTAATCGATGAGAAAAATGCTCGTCCCAGAAAAGATTCCTGCCAGCACCACGACAACCGGCTGGCGAAAGCCACGCCGCGCCAGTGCCATCGTCAGCGCAACCGTCAAAGTGCCCGGGATCACCGACAAGAACCGTAGGGCATACGCCCTACTGCTTGCCACAATGATCCAAAAATGGAGCAAAATCGGATACAGTGGTGGATTGAGATCCCGATCTTCCACCGTCTGCAACAATTGCCCGAGAGGTAAGCGCGCAAATGTCCAGCTCACTCCTTCGTCGTACCAGAGACTGAGGCGCCCAAGGTGATATGTCCGTAACACGAATGCCAAGACTACTACCGAAAGCTGACAGGAGGTGAAGAGGATCTGCCACTGCGGTAACCTTATCGTCGCTGCTTTACAACGAACACGAGCAAGTGCCGTCTCTTCCATGAGGCATCACTCTAGCAGATACACCAGTGGAAGGTCAGGAAAAAGTCATCTATGAGCAAGATATAGCTGCTCCTATCTATAACTCTGGATCAAAGTCAGGTAAACTTTAGACGGAGGGTGCTATGCCATTGGATGGACGCGGACGCCATACTACAGCAACCGTCGAAGATTACGTAAAATCCATCTACCACCTCGGAGGATCTGATCATCCTGTCGCTACTACAGATCTCGCTGACCGCTTGAGCGTGAGTGCTGCTGGAACTTCCCACAAGCTCCGCCAGCTCTCTCAACTCGGTCTCGTCGAACATGTTCCCTACCACGGTGTGCGCCTAACTTCAGCCGGCGTTCGTGCTGCTCTCGAAGTCATCCGCCACCACCGTCTCGCAGAACAATTCCTCGTAGAAATTCTCAACTATACCTGGGACGAAGTTCATGACGATGCCGAACTCCTGGAACACGTCATGTCCGAGCGACTGGAAGCTCGCATCGCTGCAAAACTCGGTAATCCCGCTCACGATCCCCACGGCGAACCAATTCCTACACCCACTGGTCATGTTGCCCAAACCCCTCCCCAACGACTCATCGATCTTCCCCAAGGTGCAAAAGCGAGAATACGCCAGGTCAATGATCGCGACCCTGCAAAACTCCGTTATCTCGCTCAGCTTGGCCTCATCCCTGGCGCTGAGCTCATCGTATTGCACCGCGGCCCATTCCGCGAACCACTCCGTGTGCTCATCAGCGGTCAAGAGCACGTCATCAGCTTGGAACTTGCCGCTGAGCTTGGTGTTGAACAGCCTCTCTTCCCTCGAACTTCTGCATAAGCCCGTCATGTTGCAATTCTATAGCAACGCTACCGCTTACCTGGAATAATGCTGTACGCCTCTTGTGTAATTGTAATGACCCTGGTAAAGTACAGGGTCTTAACCATTTTGTCACTCTGAGACGGTTAAGAGGAGGTGGCACGATGTCTGCTATTATACGTGAGTGGTATGTTTCTTCCGAGGATCAAGAAGCCATCGCCTCACAGCCTACGAAAAACACGGTCGAAGAAGAGTGGGAACTCCAGATCACGGAGCGTGCTATCCATCGCGATGAGGATTCCGAGCTTCATCCTGGTACTCTGGACAGCCTGGCAGCCTATCTGGCTGAAATTGGCACCGCTCCCTTACTTACTCCGGCTCAGGAAATTGCCCTCGGGCGGCGTGCGCAAGCAGGCGACCGTGAGGCTGTCCACCAGCTAGTCAAGCATAATCTTCGCCTCGTCGTCAGCGTAGCGAAGAAATACCAAAACCTCGGCATGTCCCTCCTGGATCTCATCCAGGAAGGTAGTGTTGGCCTTATGCGTGCTGCGGAAAAGTTCGACCCTACGCGTGGCTTCCGCTTCTCTACCTATGCAACCTGGTGGATTCGCCAGGCGATCCTTCGTGCCCTCAACGAACAATCCCGCCTCGTCCGGCTCCCTGAATACCTCTCCGGACGGCGCAATCTCGTTGATCAAGCCCGCGAAACTCTCCGTGAACGCTTAGGACGTAACCCATCCGACACCGAAGTTGCTACAGAAGCTGCTGTCCCTGTTGAACAGGTGACTGCTCTGGCTCAAGCTTCTCGCCCAGTCGCTTCCCTGGATGCTCCTCTTGGTGAAGATGGAGAGCTCGCTCTTGGCGACCTTATCCGCGACAGCGAACTTAGCGCCGAAGAGTTAGCTGAGCGAGAGGACCGCCGCGCAGCCGTATCCCAAGCTCTTTCTGTCCTCGAACAGCGTGAGCGCGAGGTTATCCGTCTACGCTATGGTCTCACTGACAATGGCCGCGAGCACACGCTCGAAGAAGTCGGCCGCACCCTTGGCTTGACGCGTGAGCGAATTCGCCAGATCGAGACCAAGGCGCTCCGACGTCTCCGCAGTGAAGATATCGCCAAGCTGCTACGTAACCATATTTCTAACTAAACGAGCACCCCCACCTTCTAACCCCGGGGGAGGAGAGAGCCACCCCCCTCTCTTCCCCCTTCCCCCTCTGCCTAATACCAATTCGCTGTGATGGGGCCGGAAACAGGGAGGCTGGGGCGAGGGCGACGGCGGTCACAGCGGAGGCTTCAGGGTAGATCAGGGAAAGCGCCCCCCAGGAACGGGGTTCTGGCTCAGAACGCCATTGCGAACCCTTCCGAAGGGAAAATTCCGCTAGTTGCCGGTCACTAGCATGCCAATCGTCTCACGCGAGGTATAGGAAGGGTCTGGCTAAACGTCCGGCCACCGCCCATCGGTACCTCAATTGCCATTTGCGTAGCTGTAACCGCTATTCGTCACGCAATGCTCGGATTGGATCAAGATGCGCCGCCCGATATGCTGGATACAGACCAAAAAGCACGCCACATCCTAAGCTCACCGCCAGCGCCGCAGCTACGGCGACCAGGCGGGGTGCGGCTGGTGCCGGTAAAGCCGGGACGGCGCGGGTGAGAACTACGCCGGCGGCCCCACCGACCAGTGTGAGCGTTGCCGCCTCCTCCAGAAACTGCGCCAGCACGTCAGACGGGCGGGCGCCCACGGCTAGCCTTACGCCGATCTCGGTGGTGCGCTCACTGACTGCAATCAGCATGACATTCATTACGCCGAAACCACCGATGACCAAGGCAATGCCGGCCACGGCACCCAGCACGCGGGTGAGCAGAGAGGCCTGCTGCTGCGACGCCTGAACCACTTGCTCGTAGTCGTGGACAGCAAAGTCTTGGGGCTGACCGGGTTCGAGATGGTGCGCCCTTTCGAGCGCCGCTGTGACGCCGGCTATCACGACCGGAATATCTGCCGTCCGAGTGGCCTGCAGCAG
>JAMDCW010000100.1:2221-3765 GCA_023489405.1 Chloroflexota bacterium | reverse complement strand
AGCCACTCCGGAAATCACCGAAGGCACGTAGAACAGCGTCCGGAAAATCCCCTCACCCGCCACTTTCTGATTCAAGAGAATGGCCAGCAGAAGCGCAATTACCGTTCCAATGGGCACAGCCCCCGCAACATAGATCACCGTCACTTTCAGCGACTGCCAGAAGAGCGAATTGCCAAACAGCATGTGCGCATAGTTCGCCAGGCCAATGAACCGCGGCGCGCGCAAAATGTCATAGTGCGTCAGACTCAAGTACAGCGAATCCAGTCATTGTCGGTGTGACGGCGCTAGAAAACCAATCCCCCATGGCAAGAGGAATAACGTCGCCACCCTCGCCTGTGTGCTCATGAACGGCCGCCGCCGCACCCGCGTCCCTCGCGCCACATCTACATTCAACGACGCCGTCGTTCCCTGCCGGATCATCACAGCCTCCTCTCCATCACCTCCGCCCCATCTGGTCGACAGAAGACCTCTGCCGGCCAGCCCTCCTCAACACGACCCTAGCTACTGCCCCGTCGCAGCCTTCTGCTCTGCAGCATCGATCTCCGTCGCAAGCTTCGACACGATCTGCTCCGGTGTCAGGCTACTCTTCGGGCTATACAGCGACTCCGTCATCACCGCTTTGTATGCCAGCATTGCCTGCGGCTCATACTTGAACAGTTGCTCCGGCGTCGCAAACTGCTGCGTCATCGCATCCGTCAACGCCGTCAGATTCACCGACTTCAACTGCGGATACGACGTCCGCGCAAAATTGATGTAGTGGGAAATCAACGACTTGCGGCTCGGCTGTAAGAAAGCATTGTCGATCATGATCTTCTCGAACGTCGGACTTGCCAGAAAGTCGACGAACTCCCACGCCGCCTCGGGATTCGTGGACTTCTTCGTTATCCCATACCCATCCGTCGTCGACAGCGTATTGCGCTTCACCGGACCCACCGGCGGCTCGACCAGATCCCAGACAAACTTATTCCCTACGGCATCCACGATCGGCCGGATCATCCACGACCCTTCCCCAATCATCGCTACCGTCTTCGTCGCAAACAGATCCTGCTCCTGCAAGCCAGGAAAGTTACTCGAACCCCAGTTATTGACGTTCCAAGATGGCACCGACTGCTTCGTATAGATGAGGTTGTAGTACCACGTCACTGCCTGCAAACCCTCAGGCGTATTCACCGCGCACTTCATGTTGTCCTTCGGATCTACGAGACTGGCCCCGAACGGCGCCAGTAGATCCGCTGCAAAACGATCATCAGGATCCCACGGCAGCAACGCCCCAAACCGCCGCTTCGAGGGCACTGTCAGCTTCTCGATGATCAAGGCCATATCATCGAACGTCCACGAGCTCTTAGGAAACGGAATTTTCATCTCCGTAAACAACTCCTTGTTATAGAAGATCGCCATCGTTCCCAGGTATTCCGGAATGGCAAACCGCCCTACCTTGGGCAGCACCATCGCATTCAACTGCGACGGCAAAAAATCAGCCGCCCAGTTCTTCGGCCAGTACGTCTTGATATACGGGTCTAGATCCTGCAACATTCCCTTTGCCG
>JAMDCW010000100.1:1303-2211 GCA_023489405.1 Chloroflexota bacterium | reverse complement strand
TGGCAACGTACTGCAGCAGTCTCCGACGACATCCGGTGCTGTTCCCGCCGCGTACATCGTCACCATCTTCTCCATGATGTTGTGCGTCGGCGGCTCCGGCTGCCACTGCACCTTGATCGTCTTGTGCGTCTTCTCGAACTCTGGAATACCAATCTTCATCAACTGCTGCCAGCGCTTCTGAGAAGCCGCCGTATAAAACCCTGCCGTCACCGTCGTTGGTGCCGTCAATGGACTAGTCTTCGCCGCTGCAACTGCGGTACTACTCTGCGTCGTACTCGCCTTCGTCGTACTCGCTGCCGTACTCGTCGTCGTACTCGCCGTCGCTGTACTCACCGCTGTCGCTGCCGTACTCGATGACGATGCGCCACACGCCGCCAGGATCGACGACACCACACCTCCCGCCATCACGCCGGCAAGCATCCGCAAAGCTTGGTGCCGCGAAAAACGCTGCTGCGCTACCTGCTTCAAAATAGACCAATCCGCCGGCAAACTCTCCTCCGCTGCTTGAGATCGCTGAGATTCACGAAATGCTGTCATAGCAAACCTCCGTTACCAAACATAACAACACGCAGAAACACTCCAAAACGGCATAAAGGCAGTGAAGACGCAAGAATCAAGAGCTAGCAAGGAGCTTGCAAAAGATATCTCATGTACCGCTACTTTCCATCGAGAAGGACTCTTCACAGCACATGTGCTTAATTCCAGCTTACGGCACTATCTTCATGCATGAACTTACCAGTACTTAGAATCTCCTTAATATCCTCAAGGAATACGAAGATGACCATTTCCATGGAAAAGGTCCGGGAGCCACCGCAATCTGCCGGGATCTAGGACAGCTCCGCACTACCTGCACGGAAACCACAAATCCCTCGAGGATCGAGAGACCAGCGAGGGAAGACAATAATTAC
>JAMDCW010000100.1:0-1293 GCA_023489405.1 Chloroflexota bacterium | reverse complement strand
TTACCGCCAGCAAGCTACTTCTCCATTTCGTCCCCTCACCGCACCGTCTCCGGGTCGATCTCCACCAGCCAGTGCGGCGGCACCACATCCAGCACCGGTAGCGCCTGCGGCACACGCAGGTGAATCTGCCAGCGATACACATCCCCCACGCACTCGATGTACGCCGGCGCCGGCCCCACAATCGCATCGGTCAGCTCCGGAAATACCTCCGCCAGACGCTTGGACAGCGCTTGCCGCAGACGCTCCGCCTCTTGCTGACAGCGCAGCCGCGAGTTGCCCCGCACCGTCAACCGGACCAACTGCCGGAACGGCGGATACCCCAGTCGCTGCCGCTGCCGCAGCTCCTCTCCGTAGTAGATCCCGCTATCTCCCTGAGCCAGCGCCCGTATCACCCAATGGCTCGGCTGATACGTCTGAACCAGTATCCGTCCCCCTGCACGCACCCGTCGCTGTAACGCCGCCAGTAGCTCGTACGTCCGCTCTGCCGCCCGGTAGTCCGGCAACAACAGCCCCACGTCCGCCAGGGCCGCCGCCGCAAACGCTACCGGCGGCATCCCCTCTTCCACCGCTATGAGCTGCGTTCCCACGAGCACATCCAGCTCACCGTGCTGAAACCGCCCCACCACATCCGTCGCCTGCTTATCCGTCCCGGCGCTATCCCGGTCCCACCGCGCCAGCCGGACCTGCGGGGAGCGCCTGCGCGCCTCTGCCGCCAAGCTCTGCACTCCTGCTCCCAGCTCTTCCAGCCCTGCTCGCCGGCATCGCGGACACACCAGCGGCCGCGGCATCGCAAAGTTGCACAGGTGGCACCGCAGCTCCTCCGTATCCGCGTGAAACGACAGCGCCACCGTGCAGTGTGGACACTGGATGCTCGTCCCACAGTAGCGGCACATCAGCACCGCCGCATATCCTCGCCGGTTCAACAGCAGCAATGCCTGCTCCCCCGCCGCGAGCACTGCACCCAGCCGCCGTTCCAGGGGCTCCGTCAGCACCGGCGAATGCCCCAAGCTCAGCTCCTGATGCAGATCCACCACCTCTACTGTCGCCGGCGTCCCCTGCCCCAGCGTAAATCGCCGCACCTTCGCCCGGCTCGCCCGCCATAGCGTCGACGGATCCAGCGTCGGGCTGGCTAGCACCACCGACGCCTGATACACCTTCGCCGCTGCCAGTGCCAGCTCCCGTCCGTGCACATACGGCGGTCGCTCCCCTCCATACGCCGCATCATGCTCATCCAGCACCACGATCAACCCTAGGTCGCGGAATCCCGCCAGCGCGCTCCTCCGCCCGCCCACC
>JAMDCW010000099.1 GCA_023489405.1 Chloroflexota bacterium | reverse complement strand
CAGGGCGTCAGCCGTGGACATCAGGGCGGGATGCTCTCGAGGTAACACGGGTTATCGATGCGGCTTACCGCTCAATCGAGGCAGAACGGCCGGTAGTACTGTCGTAGCTCGGTGGTGCAAGGGCGGCGTTGCTGCCCTTGCACCACGCCCTCCGGCGTCATGCTAAACGGTCTGTACGGCTACCGTCTTCCCATACGTGGCGGATTCATTTGCGGCTAATGTCACGAAGAGGCTGCGTACGGCATCCTCATAGGGGCTGCGTATGAACGAAGCGTCGCCGGCAGCGACGGCTTTGATAAACGCCTGGTCCTCGAGAAAGTAGGCATTCTCCGTGCTGCGATATTCTGTGGTCTTGCTGGATTCGAGGACGCGCAGGTTATTGCTGTGCTCCTCTACGATCAATCCTGGACAGATGACGTGGAGTCCAACTGTGTAGCCGAGATTCGCCATGCAGCTATTGGAGATGTTGCCGATTGCACCGCTGGCGAATTCGATATTTACCGTTCCGGTGTCCCAGACGCTGAAGTTTTCCACGGTACCCAAGGTGCGGACAGCATAGCGTGCCTGCACCGCGATGATCTCGCCGGCGAGGTAGCGAGCGAGGTCGACGATGTGGGTGGTTTGCTCAACGAACTGACCGCCTGAACCGTTGATCTGGCGCCACCAAGGCACTTGGGGAAAGCCGCCGTGCCAGTAGCCGTGGACCATCCCAATGGCGCGATCTTTGAGCAGCTCACGGGCGCGGTCCGTCAAAGGGTTATACCGCCAGTGATAGCCAGCAGCGGAAAGCACACCCGATGAACGGATAGCGGCTAGCACTTCCCGCGCTTTTTCATAGCTGATCGCCACTGGCTTTTCCACAAAGAGGGCAATACCTTTGTGAGCGGCGAGGATTTCTTGATCTTCGTGGGCGAATGGTGGCAAGCAGACATACAGCGCCTGAATGCCGCTCTTCTCGATGAGCTCCTGATGGCTCGAGTAGACACGTGCGTTGAAGCGTCTGGCGACAGCCTCGGCGCGCTCTCTCGCGATGTCGAATACTGCCGTCACTCGAGCATCCGCGATACGCTCGAGCCCGTTGAGGTGCTGGTTGGCGATGCCACCGGTACCGATGAAACCGACTTCTACCGTCATAAATGTGCTCTATCTCCTCCACTCATGGCTACTTTGCGTGCATTGTACTCATTCTGGCGACGATGCAACAGGAGGGAGCTGCTACGGAACGGTGAGGCTGGGGAGCCCGATGCCTTGGGTGGCCTGTTCAAAAGCGTGGCCAACGCGGAGTAGTTCTCCTTCGCTCCACGATGCCCCCATGAGCTGAATCCCTACGGGGAGACCATGAGCGAGCGCGCAGGGAACGACAAGCCCTGGCAGACCTGCAAGATTCAGGGGAATGGTGCACACGTCGGAGAAGTACATGGCAAGGGGATCATCGACTTTCTCACCAAGCCGGAAGGCTGTGGTTGGCGAGGTAGGAGCGACGAGCAGATCGACCTCACGGAATGCCCGGTCGAAATCCTGGCGGATGAGTGTGCGCACTTTCTGAGCTTGCAAATAGTAGGCATCGTAGTAGCCGGCGCTCAGAGCATAGGTGCCGAGCATGATCCGCCGCTTCACCTCTGGACCAAAACCCTCACCACGAGTGGCTGCGTAGACATCCCACAGCGCATCGCCCTCTGTGGCGCGATAGCCATATTTCACGCCATCGAAGCGAGCGAGGTTAGCGCTGGCTTCGGCAGGGGCGATGATGTAGTAGGCAGGCAGGGCGTAAGGTGCGTGGGGGAGGGAAACGTCGTAGAGCTTCGCTCCGAGCTGTTCGAGCTGGCCAATTGCCCCTTCAATTGCTTTGCCTACTTCGGGTTGAAGACCGGGAACGAAGAACTCCTGAGGTATGCCGATCCGTAAGCCGTGGAGGTCGTGGTTCGCTAGCGCCGCTCGGTAGGTGGGCACTGGCTGCCGGGCCGAGGTGGAATCGCGGGAGTCATGCCCAGCAATCACCTCGAGCACATAGGCGGCATCTTCACAGGTCCGGGTAAATGGCCCGACTTGATCCAGCGAAGAGGCAAAAGCGATGAGGCCAAAACGTGAGACGCGGCCGTAGGTCGGCTTGAGGCCGACGACCCCACAAAACGAAGCCGGTTGACGGATCGACCCTCCTGTATCCGAGCCGAGAGTGAACACTGCTTCAGCCGCGGCGACGGCGGCGGCTGATCCCCCGCTGGATCCCCCAGGTACCCGCTGGAGATCCCAGGGGTTGTGAACAGGTTTGAAGGCAGAGTTTTCGTTCGAAGACCCCATCGCGAACTCATCGCAGTTGAGCTTGCCAAGCAGTACCGCACCGGCCGCTTGCAAGCGCTCTGCCACGGTGCCTTCAAATGGAGGGATGTAGCTGCTCAGCATCTTCGATCCCGCTGTCGTCCGGATGCCTTGGGTGATGAGCACATCCTTCAGTGCCATAGGAATGCCGAGTAGTGGACCGCGCTCGCCGGCAGCCAGGCGCTCATCAGCCGCTGCCGCCGCCGCAAGCGCGTGTTCTTCCACCACGGTGAGGTAGGCGCCAATGCTATCGTCAACGGCTGCGATGCGATCCAGAGCTTGCTGGGTCAGCTCGCGAGCAGAAATGTGCCGCTCGTCGAGGAGTTTCCGGCACGCTGCCAGGGTTGGGAGGGGATCGCTCACACGTTTTATCCTTCTTCGAGAATTGCCCGTACCCGGAAGGAGCTGCCGGATCGATCTGGTGCATTCTGCAGAACAGCTTCGACGGGCAGTGAAGGCTGGACAACATCCTCACGCTCAACATTCTGGAGGTCTAGGACACTGGCAGTTGGCGGTACGGCGGATGTATCCACTCCGGCCAGGCGGTTTACGTGTTCGAGAATAGAGGAGAGTTGCTCGAGCATCTGCTCTTCCTCCGCCTCCGTCAGCGCTAAACGGCATAGTGTCGCAACGTGCTGTACGGTCGCTCTGGTGAACTGCATGGTCTTCCTCTCTTTCACTCGATCCTGACCATGGGGGCGAAGCTTGCCGCCAGCTTCTTCTGGCCAACGCTCTGAAAGTTCACGATGACCTCTTCTTCATTGGCGCGGATGCTGCTGCTGATGACGATGCCGTCGCCGAATAGCTTGTGATGGACGTGATCTCCAGTCTGGTAACGCTGGTTGACGGTCGTTGTGGTCTGCTCTTGGAGGCGGCGGGCTTGTAATTGGGCACGGATCGATTGGTGATGTGATGGCGGCGTGCGCGAGGTGCGCGGTGCAAAGCGTTCACTCGACGGTTGAGATCGAGACGACAGGGTGTCTTCGGGGAGGTCGACGAGCCCTGATGTACCGTAGGCGCCCAGCCGCCGGATGTGCTCGGGTGGTATCTCGGCGATGAAGCGCGATGGCTCGTTCACCTGCGTGGATCCAAAGAGCGTGCGCCGCTGGGCATTGATGAGGTAGAGGTAGCGCCGTGCTCGCGTCATTCCGACGTAGCAGAGTCGCCGCTCTTCCTCGAGCTCTTCCGGCTGATCAAGGCTCCGACTGTGCGGGAACAGTCCTTCTTCCATGCCGATGAGGAATACCGTCGCAAATTCGAGCCCCTTGGCAGCGTGGAGGGTGAGTAAGGTCGCTGCATCCTCGGATCGTGCCGGCTCATCTCCTGAGGTAACCAGAGAAACCCGCTCAAGGAACTGTGTCAACCCTTCTCCTGGCGCTATCGTGGCGTAGCTATTGGCCACGCTGAAGAGCTCTTGGATGTTCTGCCACCGCTCTTGCCCTTGCTCTGTTCCATCTTGAAGATAGGTGGCATAACCCCTGCGGTCG
>JAMDCW010000094.1:1202-3878 GCA_023489405.1 Chloroflexota bacterium | reverse complement strand
TTCTCACTCCTGATGGGGCCACTGGAGGCCGAGCTGGGCCTGTCGCGGGCCGAATCCTCGCTCGCCTTCAGCCTGGCGCTGCTGGGAGAGGGGGCAGCGGCCTGGGCGGTGGGTCGCGGGATCGACCTTGGCGACGAGCTCCTTTGCGCTCAGGTCACCCGTGCGCGTGGCGCGCGACGGCTGGAGTCGTTCGTCGCGGCGCGGTGCTCTGCCCAAGCAATCACGTGCTCTGGCAGATACCGACGGTAGCGCCGCCCTCCGACAACCGGGGCCGGGAAGTCCGATAGTCTCGAGGGCGCGATTGACGAGTCCGACGTTGGGGTTGAGCAGCCAACCCCAGAGGAGGACGACAGCGACGCTGGAAGTAACGGCGGGCAGGTAAAAGATTGTCCGGAAGATGCGAACACCTTTGATCGGCTGGTTAAGCAGTAAGGCGAGGAGAAGTGCTATGGCAACGGAGAGTGGTACGGTGAAGACGGTGTAGTAGATAGTATTGCCAATAGAAGTCCAGAAGAGGGCGTCATGCGCGAAAAGTTTCGTGTAGTTCGAGAAACCGATGGGATGTGGGGGAGCAAGTAATGCGTAGTTCGTAAAGCTCAGGATGAGAGAAGCGAGGATCGGCCCGAGTACGAGCCCAAAGAAGCCAATGAACCAAGGCGCTGCAAATAGGTAGCCATATACTGCCTCGCGCCGGCGCAGCGCGCGTGCTCCGGGCTGACGGAATATCCTAGCTACCATACTTCTTGGCATCAGCTTCCAGAAGGGCGTTAGCTTTCTGAACCGCGGTGTCGAGGGCGGTCTTGGGATTACCTTTGTTAGCGAGAACGATCTCGACGGCTGGCACAACAGCGGTATTGCGCATCTGGATCCATGAAGGGATGGTGGGATTAGGTACGCCGATAGATATAGCCTTTACGGCGGTTTGCAGAATGGGGTCCTTTTTGATCCAGGAGGCGTTTTCGGCTGAGGAAGTGCGTGCTGGCATCGAACCACTTGCTTGAGCCATACCGGCCATACGCTGGTCATCTAGGAACCAAGCGATCAGGCTCCAAGCAGACCTTCGAACAAGCTCATTCTTGTGTTTACTGAGAGAGGTGATTTGCAGGCCGAGTCCGCCCAAAGGAGTACCCGGGCGTTTGTTGTGGAATGGCGTACTGTCGGTGAGCGAGGCAGCGACATCTTTATTGTACTGGCGAGCATAGGTGATCGCTTGAGGGGTTTCCCAGGACATGGCGATCTGGCCAGTCACGAGCAGGGGAACGTTGGGAACTTCGCCGGTAATTGGCGTGGGACTGGTGGTTTTGTATTTGTAGACGAGGTCGTGGGCAAATTGCAGGGCTTGGATGGAGGCGTCATCGTTGAAGAGCGCCTTGGTGAAGCCGGCGTTGAATAATGGGCTACCGGCTTGGTAAGCCATTGCGAAAAACTGCTGTTGGGCGGCGAAGCTCGTGGTTGGTTGATTGTAGCCAATGCGCTTGATCGCCGTGCCGTTCCACTGGGCGAGCTTTTGACCATCGGTGGCTAATTCTTGCCAGGTCCGGGGAGGGGTTGAGGGGTTAAGCCCAGCGCTTGTGAAAAAGTCTTTACGGTAGACCAAGACATTGGCGTTGGCCAGCCATTGAATTTGGTAGACATGGCCTTTCCAGGTGCCGCCGGCAACTACGGGCTGGGGGAAGTCACTTTTCAGACCTTTTACCTGAGCGATATATGGATCGAGGTTGGTCGTTTCTTTAGGAGCGGCATAGACGGCCGTAGCGGCGGGGCCGTGAGTGAAGATGTCGGGTGGGGTGCCAGCGGCGATAGCAGTGTTGAGTTTCTGATCAATGGCACTGAAAGATGTCGGCACCTCTTCTACAGTGATACCGCGATGAGCTTGTTCGAAGGTCTGGACTTGCTGTTTTTCTACTTTCCCGGGTAACCCTGTGTTGACGGAGAGTAGCTGGAGCGTCACTTTCTGCGAAGAAGGGGCGGCGGGGGATGGCGAGACCGTTGTCGAGGTCGCTCTTGGAGCAACTGATGTTGTGCTGGTCGCAGTAGTAGTGGTGCTGCCACAGGCGGCTAGGGCGGCTGCCGGAAACGTTGTGGCAGCAAGTACGAGGAGGGTGCGACGTGTTATCAGGCGTACGGGCACCATGATTTGTCCTTTCCCTATTACTGTTGCGACATAACACAGGTAGCACGTGTGAGAAGTCTATATGAGCGCTCATACCGTGTCAAGATAGATTAGGAGCTCGGGTGAAGACGCATCGTGTCTGTAATTGTGGAACTTGAATGTTCGTCAAAGTAGCGACGGTGTGATACTCGGAGAGGAGAGGTGTCGAGGTGGATCATTCGCTGCCAGATGCGAGCCGGAAACAGGCGAGAACGCTTGAAGAAGTAGGTCGTCTGGCTGGAGTATCGCGAAATACCGTGTCTCTGGCGCTATCGAACGATCCACGCGTACGTCCGGAGACTCGAGAGCGTATCCTACGAGTCGTGCGAGAGACTGGCTACCATCGGAATGCTGCTGCTGCGGCACTGGCTGGCGGGTTAACGCACACTCTGGCTGTAGTAGAGTTTGGACTGTCAACCTACCTCTCTGATCGAGCATATTTTGGCTACCTTGCTGGTATCGAGGAAGCAACGAGCATCAACCGGTTTGATCTCCTGCTGCTTTCAGCACGGAGAGAGCCTAGG
>JAMDCW010000094.1:0-1192 GCA_023489405.1 Chloroflexota bacterium | reverse complement strand
GACGGAGCTGGCACGGGCACGACGCTTTGATGGTCTGGTGTTGCTTGGCGGTGATACCGACCGCGTAGCAGTAGCGGCTCTCCTGGTGGCGAAGATTCCTGCTGTCCATGTCGGGCGGCGTGTCATCGGGCAGTATGATCTTCCGTATGTCACGCCGGACTATCACAGTGCGGGGAAGCTAGGGGCGAAGAGACTGCTCGACCGAGGTGCGCATAGGATTGTCTATGTGGCGGGTGTGAAGCAACCCGAATCGCGCGCGGACCTTTTGGGTGGCATCGAAGCCGCTGTTGCCGAAGAACGAGCGCGGGGTGGCGAGATGGCTTGCGCGACGCTCGATGTGTATGAGATTGAAGAACTGGATGAGAAGCTGGCTGTGGAGGCGGGAGTAGGGATTTTCGCTCACGGGACGAAGCTGGGAATGGCGGTGTGGTATCTCTTGCAGAAGCGTGGCCAGGGTGTGCCGCTCACGATTTATGATGATGAGGGGTGGTTAGGAGAGGCGTTGCCTCAAGTCGATTGGATTCGCCCACGGCAGCGGTTGATGGGGTATCAAGCGGCGTTGCTGACGCTTGCGCTCATCCGGGGTCAGAGTCTTCCAGCGCGACATCTAGCGATTGCTCCAGAGATCTCCTGGCGTCGTGAGGCTGGCGATGATGGTGGCACAGCATTGCCGTAACTCGCTAGAAAGCGCTTGAAGCGCTCTTCTCTCCTCTAGCGGTACACTGCACTATGAAAGGCAGCACACACATGCCTAAGAATCGGGATCATGGAGATGATCAGCCAGTAGGACGCCCAGTAAGTACGCCAGACCCGGAGCGATCTACGGAGCCGCCTGATGATCTTTCTCCAGAGGCTATCCAGGATCGTGAACACGCTGACCTCGAGGTGAATGATACCGTTCGAGAAGAGCAGTCTAGTTTTCCCCTATTCTATGCGCTGCACTTTACGCCATTGCCGACGGGGTGGGGAACGGAAGTGGCAGGCGCTGGGGACAGTGCGATGGAGGCGCTGCAACAAGCGTATCTGTGCATTGGACGGCGAGGCCCGTTGCGGCTCCTTGTTTTGGAGGCGATGCCATCGGTAGCGGCTATCGCCACGCTTCTTGGCACAGATCTGGCGAGTCTCGCTGCCGGAGAGATAGCGATTTCGCCGACAGCGCCTGAACCATTCACCATCCAGGATGTCGCTGACC
>JAMDCW010000142.1:3044-3879 GCA_023489405.1 Chloroflexota bacterium | reverse complement strand
CTCCCGTTGCGCTATTCCTCAACTTCTGCACGAGCAGCACAAAACGGAGGAGAACTTCCATGGCGGCCCAGGCCCAATCACTCACCGGTAGCTGGCTATCATCAAAACGGCGCAGTCAGCAGATTACTCATACCATTGCCTACATTCTGCTGGTTATCTTAGGGTTCACCTTCGCTTTTCCTCTCTATTGGCTGGTGGCCACATCATTCAAGACCCCACCACAACAGGTAGCTGTGCCGCCTATCTGGATTCCCCATCCAATCGTCTGGCAGAACTACCCTAAGGCCCTCACCGCCTACCCCTATCCTGATTACTTGCGGAATACGCTGACTATCTGTATCTTGACCGTCATCGGTACTGTCGCTTCCTGCAGCCTTGTGGCGTATGGCTTCTCACGCATCCCCTGGCCTGGACGGAATGCCGTCTTCATCTTCGTACTAGCAACGCTCATGCTGCCCTATCAAGTGACAATGATTCCTCTCTTCATCGTCTTCCATAACATAGGCTGGATCAACACGTTCCGGCCGCTCATCGTTCCTTCATTCTTCGGGAATGCCTTCTTTATCTTCCTCTTACGCCAATTCTTCATGTTGCAACCCATGGAGCTCTCTGATGCCGCCCGTATCGATGGCTGCACCGAATTCGGTATCTTTTATCGCGTTATCCTACCGTTAGCCCGTCCAGCAATCGCTACGGTCGCCCTCTTCCAGTTCATGAACGCCTGGAACGACTTTCTCGGTCCGCTCATTTACCTCAATCAGCAGTCGAAGTTTACGCTAGCGCTCGGTCTTCAGCAGTTCGTCAGTGCGTATGGATCCTCCTGGGGACAGATGAT
>JAMDCW010000142.1:0-3034 GCA_023489405.1 Chloroflexota bacterium | reverse complement strand
AACGCCCCAGATCTGGAGAAGGATGAGCGCTGGTTTCGCCCAGAGTGGTGTTGCCAGCCAGCCGGGGCCGACGATGCCGCCGCTGCTACCTTCACCATTCCGATGATCTTGCTGTTCTTCTTCACTCAGCGAACGTTCATCCAGGGCATCGCCCTCACCGGGCTGAAGGGTTAAGGAGCACCAAAGATGAGCGACATCACCATTACCAAAGGCCAGGCGGGTGTTCGACCTGCAACGCATCGCATCGGTCGGCTTACCCGAGCGCACCTTCGCAATGGCCTTCTCTTCATCTCACCCTGGATTTTTGGCTTCCTGGCCTTCCAGGTCTACCCTATCATCGCTTCTCTCTACTACAGTTTTACCAACTACACGGTTCTCAAGCCACCAGTCTTCATCGGCACGCTGAACTACGTCGATCTCTTCAAGGATCCGTTGGTTCGTATCGCGCTTGGCAATACCCTCTATCTCACACTGGTTGGCGTGCCTTTCAGCACCGTTATCGCTATCGGCCTAGCGCTTCTCTTAAATGTGAAAGTCCGCGGACAAGCCCTTTTCCGGACTGTGTTCTACCTGCCAACCGTCGTTCCCGTAGTCGCGACGTCGGCCCTCTTTCTCTGGATTCTCAACCCCCAGTTCGGGCTCATCAACGAGTTCTTAGCACTCTTCGGCATCGTCGGCCCCGGCTGGCTGGCAACACCACTCTGGGCGAAACCAGCGCTCATCCTTCTCCAGATCTGGGGCGTTGGTGGTTCCATGGTCATCTATCTTGCTTCGTTGCAGGATGTCCCTGCCGAGCTCCATGAAGCCGCCCAGATCGATGGCGCCGGCGCCATTCGCCGCACCTTTACGATCACGCTGCCTCTCATCACCCCGGTCATCTTCTTCAACGTCGTCGTCGGTCTCATTGGCTACTTCCAGTATTTCACGCAAGCGTATATCATGACCCAAGGCGGTCCGGCAAACTCCACGCTCGTCTATGCTCTCTACCTCTATAACAACGCCTTCGAATACTTCCACATGGGCTACGCTTCCGCCCTCGCCTGGGTACTCTTCATCATCATTCTCGCTGCCACCATGCTGCTCTTCCGGACAGCCGGACGTTGGGTCTTCTACGCCGGTCAGTAAGCCTCCATCGCGCGAGAGGGTCCGGGGGAGGGCGACAAACATAGAGTCCATCCCTTACAATTGCCCATGTGCAAACGACCTCTCTCGCCCAGGATCTCCGTTACGTCCTTAAGCACTGGCACGAGCGTTCTCTGATTGCTCAGAGTCCTCTGTGTCAGCGCCTCGCGGCAGGTGCACGCCCGCTGACCCCTGATGAGCTCCGCACGCTGCTCCTTGAACAGATTGAATATCTGCGCCCCAGCGGAGCACCGGAAGATTTCTCGCTAGCGCCATGGCGCCGCTACCAACATCTGATCCTGCGTACGCGCCACGGTTATAGCTTGGAACGTGTCGCCGAAGAGCTCCAAGTAAGCGTGCGCCAAGCTAGTCGCGACTTTCATGAAGTCATCATGGACCTCGATGTTCTTCTCAGAACCCTCATCCTCCACGCCCAGCGCTCTCGAGACGTTCCTCTTCCCGATCAACTGCCGCTACCTGATCCCACCCTTCTTACACCAGAGTTACCGTCTATAGCCGGATCTACCTCCTCACCAACCTCGCTCGCCACCATCGCCAACGGCGCCATCACCACAATCACCGAGCTGGCCAGACCAACTGTTGACTGGATCGTCAGCTTTCCCGAGACGCTACCCGCAGTTGCTGGAGACCCCCAGATTCTGCGGCAGGCTCTCCTCCACATCCTTCAAGCTGCCGCCGAGAGCTGGCCTGACCAGCGGCTTTCTCTGACTGCCACCACAATGAATCAGGAGATCATGCTCACCATTCAGCCTGAGACGCCTCCTTACCAGCCTCCAATCAAGCCATACCCTACCGCTGCCCGTCTCCTGGAAAGGGCCAAGCAGCTCCTCCATCCGACAGCAGTAATCCTGACGATGACTCCCGAAAAACCGGCGCTCACCTTGCGTATCCCTGCAGAGCCCTCCTATACAGTCCTCATCATCGACGACAACCCCGATTTCGCCTTGCTATTCAGCCGCTGGGTTGGAGAATCGCGCTACCGCTTTCTTGTAGCCACCACCGGCGAAATCGCTCTCCGCATGGTCCAGGAAACTCAGCCTGACCTCATTATCCTCGATGTACTCCTGCCAAACGCTGATGGATGGGAGGTGCTGCGTCAAATCCGCAGATTACCCCAAGGCTCGCCCATCCCTGTCGCTGTCTGCTCCGTACTGCCGGAGAGAGAACTCGCCCTCTCTCTGAACGTCTTCGATTTCCTGCCGAAGCCGGTTACCCGACCGGCGTTGCAGCGTCTCCTCCAGCGTTGCTTCGCCGGCCCAGAATGGCATCAAGACCAACCGACAGCCACCGCATCGCTACCCCTACCGGGAGAGCGTTACCCCGACTGAGCGTGACATTCGTCACACGAATCACTTCGTCTTCTTGATCAAAGCCCGTGATCAAGATCACCGGCAGGGAAGCAGTATCAGCCTGCCGCCGTAGCTCTTGTAAGACATCCGTGCCTGAAATACCGCCGAGACGGATATCCAGTAGCACGACATCAGGGAGATCACCCTGAATCTGTCGCAAGGCGTCTTCGCCATCCTCCCCAAAATACACCCGGCAACCGGGGGCGAACGAAAGAACCATACGTTCCAATAGCGTACGCATCTCAGCTTCATCGTCCACGATCAGGCAACGTGCCGGCTGAGGGGCAACTTTGCGGAGGGCGCTGAAGAGACTTTCTCTGGTCACCGGTTTGAGCAAGATAGGCACTCTCGTAGCGTGCTGCGAGAAACGTCCGTGCATCTGAGAGAAATAACACCGTACAACGGGCAGACGTGCATGACCGTCCAGCACTTCCTTGAACGGCGTAGACGTATGGCCCTCCGCTTCTGTCTCGGCGATGTGGTGCTGTGTCGCACTCTACTGGTTGATTTCGCGGCCAACGCGGGCGGCGCTCGGCTGAGCG
>JAMDCW010000045.1:334-3893 GCA_023489405.1 Chloroflexota bacterium | reverse complement strand
GAGGGTAAGGGATTTCTTTCGCGGATTTCGCTTGTTCTTCTGGCGTTCGTGGCAGCTTGGCGCGGTAGATCTCGTGATAGGGGGGTTACTGGTTTACACGCTCATCGGTGCACTGGGCGGAGAGCACCGTTGCCACGAGCAACTGGTAGGGCGAACTATAGTCCAAAGAACAGCGGGCATCCGGATACGCTTCCTGCAACGCCGCGATGATGGCCTGAGCGCGCTCACGTAAAGGAAGCCACATCCCTGGAGCCACTGCCCGCTCTCCAGCCGCTTCTCCTGAAATGTCCATCTCCACCGTATCCTCTTCTTGCTCTCCCGCAGCTAGACTGTACCCTACAAGACTGCCGGAGCCGTTCGAGGAAAAACATGAGCCCAGTCAGCACACCCACCTCTGACCTTCTGATGGTTGGTTTGATGTCCGGTACATCGCTGGATGCGATGGATGCCGCGCTTGTCTCCGTCCACGGCAGCGGACCCCGCCTCTCTCTCGCCTTGCACGCCTTCTCCTCGACTCCTCTGCCTTCAGCGCTGCGTAAGCGCATCCTCGCCGCCTGTGATCCCCGCTCAACCATCCCCACCCAGCTCCTTTGTGAGCTCCATAGAGAGATCGGTGAGCTCAGCGCCCAAGCGGTCCAAACACTGCTGGCTCAGAGCGCCACGCCGTCAAAAACCGTCGATGCCATCGCCGCCCACGGCCAGACCATCTGGCACCAAGGACGCAGCCACGCTGACCATCCAGCCTGCACCCTCCAGCTTGGCGAGCCAAGCATCATTGCCGAGAGGACTGGTATCACAACCGTTGCGAACTTTCGTGCCCGCGATATCGCCGCCGGCGGCCAGGGTGCTCCCCTGGCAAGCTATCTGGATTGGGCGCTGTTTCGACATCCCACCCGAGGCCGCGCCCTGCAAAACCTCGGCGGCATCGGTAATGTGACAATCCTCCCCGCTGGCTGCTCACCCGAAGACGTCATCGCCTTCGATACCGGACCCGCCAATATGCTCATCGATGCCATCGTCCGCCGGGCTACCAGTGGCACACAAACGTTCGATCGCGATGGCCGCCTCGCAGCTCAAGGACGCGTTCAACAGGACCTTGTTGCCATGGTGCTCTCCCATCCATTTTTCTTGCTGGCTCCGCCGCGCACCGGCGGCCGTGAGGAGTTCGGTGAACAGTTGGCCGATCGTTTGTGGCAGCACAGCATCGAATGCGGGTATACGCCGCCCGACGTCATCGCCTCCTGTACCTACGCGACTGCTCGCAGCATAGCCAGTTCCTACCATCAATTCGTCTTGCCGCATACCTCGCTGAGTGAGTGCTTCGTCAGCGGCGGTGGCACCCACAATCCCGTCCTCCTCGATTGGCTCATTCGGCTTCTCGCCCCCATAACAGTGCAGCCGCTATCCACCCTTGGCTTCGCACCGCAACACAAAGAAGCAGCCGCCTTTGCCGTCCTCGGCGCTGAAACCCTCCGCAACGTTCCTGGCAGTCTGCCCAGGGCCACCGGTGCCACCCATGCCACCGTCCTGGGCGTTATCTGCCCCGGGGAAAATTTCTCTTCCCTCATGCACCGGCTCTATGAAGAGATCACAGCGCCATGAACACCTCTCCCGCACCTGTACCACCGGCAAAAACGATCTCCGCCTTTGCTGGCATCGATGGTGGTGGCACCCAGACCTCTGTCGCCATCATCGATGCCAGCGGTCATCTCCTGAGTACTGGACACGCCGGACCCTCCAATAGTAGCGCCGTCGGTGTTGAACGCGCTTTCAGCGCCATCCGAACCGCTCTTCGCGAAGCAGCCGATCGCCTCCCCAGTGCTATTGCCATTACCCACGTCCACGCCGCCCTCGCTGGTGCTGGCGCTCCTGAGCAACAGCAGTTCCTGAGACCGCTGCTCACAGCCGTACTCGCTGACCTGAGAGTCGAACAGCCCGCCCGCTGGCCTTCTCCAACCTGCACACTCAGTCACGATGCCGCCGCCGTCCTTGCTGCCAACCACCTAACCGGAGGAATCGTCCTCATTGCCGGTACAGGCTCCTTCGTCTGGGGCCAGGATGATACCGGACATAGCGTGCGGTACGGTGGCTGGGGCTACCTGTTAGGTGATCCGGCCAGCGGTTTCGACCTCGGGCGCCGCGCTCTCTGCGCGGTTCTCTCCACGGCCGAAGGCGATGGACCATCCACTGCCTTGACCAAGCTGCTCCTCGCAGCATTCCACTGTCACAGCGTCCACGCCCTCATCCCCCATCTCTACCGAAGCGACGACCCCCGGGCTGCCCTCGCCGGCTTGGCTCAACTCGTCATCGAGACCGCCACTGCCGGCGATCCCGTTGCTCGCCATATCGTCTACGACGCTGCAGCCGCCCTAGCCCGTCAGGTCACGGTGGTCTATCGGCAGTTGCACGTTCACAAACCAACCATCATCCTATCTGGCGCCGTCGCCAAACATCCCTTCATGGCTCAGGCTTTGCACACGTTCCTCGACACCGTGCTCGTCCACTGCACGTGGCAATACCCCCAGCGCCCTCCGGCTGAAGGCGCTGCCTATCTCGCTCTGCGCCATGCCATTGCGAGAGCACCGGAATGACACGGATAATCGCCATAAGTGAAAAATGATTGGCGCCTCATCGCGCCAATAGGGAGGGGATCTCAATGTCACAACAGGTAGGGCTCATCGGCCTCGCGGTTATGGGCGCCAATCTCGCCTTGAACATCGCCAGCCACGACTTCTCCGTCGCGGTCTACAACCGTACCATCGAACGGACCCAGCACTTCTTGCGGGGTCCCGCAACAGGGAAAAACATCGAGGGCGCTACGACACTCCACGAGTTTGTCAGCCTCCTCCAACGTCCCCGCCGTATTATCCTCATGGTTCAGGCTGGCACCGCCGTCGACAGCATGCTCAACCAGCTCTTTCCCCTCCTCGAACCCGGAGACACCGTGATGGACGGCGGCAACTCCTTCTACCGTGACACCCAGCGTCGTAGCGCCGAGCTCAATGCCCGCAACCTCCGCTTCCTCGGCACAGGCATTAGCGGCGGCGAAGAGGGTGCGCTCAAAGGTCCCTCGATTATGCCAGGCGGCGATCGCACTGCCTACGAAGAGCTCTTCGCTCCTGTCCTGACGGCCATCGCCGCTCAGGTCCCCGATGGCCCGTGTTGCGCCTACATCGGTCCTAATGGAGCAGGTCATTATGTCAAAATGGTCCACAACGGCATCGAATACGGTGACATGCAGCTCATCGCCGAAGCCTATGCTCTCCTCACTCAAGGACTGGGACTAACTGCCCCCGAAGCCAGCACTATCTTCGCAGAGTGGAATCACGGGGTACTCGATTCCTATCTCATCGAGATCACCGCCAAAGTGCTGGCCAGGATCGATCGCGAAACCGGAGGCTCCCTCGTCGACGTCATCCTCGATACCGCTGGTCAGAAAGGAACCGGACGCTGGACTTCACAGGATGCTCTCGAGCTCGGCATCCCCATTCCCACCATTGATGCCGCCGTCTGGGCTCGTAATATCTCTGCCCTCAAAGAACAGCGCCTTGCCGCCGCT
>JAMDCW010000045.1:0-298 GCA_023489405.1 Chloroflexota bacterium | reverse complement strand
AGTAGCTTCCTATGCTCAGGGTATGGCCCTCCTGAGTGCTGCCAGCCACGAGTACGACTTCCGGCTCGATCTCAGCGAGCTAGCTCGTATCTGGAAAGGCGGCTGCATCATCCGTGCCCAGTTACTCAATGAGATTCAGCGCGCCTTCCAACACCAGCCCTCTCTCGCCAACCTCCTCCTCGACGATCAGTTCCGTGCCCAGATTCGCGAGCGCGAACAAGCATGGCGCGATACAATCACCCTCGCTATCTCCCAGAGCATCCCTTGCCCGGCGATGAGCGGCTCCCTAGCATACTAC
>JAMDCW010000141.1 GCA_023489405.1 Chloroflexota bacterium | reverse complement strand
ACCACTGGACGGTCGCCGATATACGCCCCTACATCCTTCACACACTCGATTGTTTCGGTGAAGACCGCGTCCTATTCGGTAGCGATTGGCCCGTCGTCCTCGAAGCGTCAACGTACGCGCGGTGGGTAGCCGCCCTCGACGAAATCACCGTCGGCGCTTCGCCAGCAGCGCTCACCAGGCTCTGGTCCACGAATGCGCGGCGCGCTTACCGGCTCTAGCGCCAGCGTCCCGCTTCCGGATCCGTATAATCCGGCTCGATAGCCCGATCAATCGTCTCCCAGAGTCCATCAGGAATCAGCGTCGTCGCAAGGGTCGTCGTCTGCCGGAGCCGCTCCGGCTTCGATATTCCCACGATAGTGGAATGAATGCGCGGATCACGCAGCGAAAACTGCAACGCTACTGCCGGGAGAGGTACGCTAGCTTCAGCACACAGCGCCTCGATGCGCTCCACTTTAGCCACCACCGCCCGCGCCGCCTCTCGATACGCATACCGCGGATAGGCCTTCGAGCCCTTCGCTAGGATGCCACTGCCATATGGCGCAGCGTTGATCACCCCCAGCCCACGCGCGAATGCCTCCTCGATAAGCCCGTTAGCGCTACGATTGAGAAGCGTATACCGATTATGCGTAATCACAGCCTCGAAAATCCCCGTCCGGACATAGCGCAGCATCAAGTCACTAGGGCCTCCAGCAACACCAAGATGGCCAATCACTCCCTCATCGCGCAGCCTCATTAATGCCTCGACCGCACCTCCAGCCGCCATGATCTCCTCAAAAGGGGCATGCTCCGGATCGTGGAGATGGAGCAGCTCGATGCGATCCAGTCCAAGCAGGCGGAGGCTCCGCTCCACGCTGCGGCGCATTTGCTCACCGCTAAACTCGCCGGTTTTCAGGTCACGATCCGCTTTCGTCGCAAGGAGATACCCCGCAGGCACTCCTCCCAGCTCACGTAGCACAATCCCTATCCGGCGCTCGCTCTCCCCATCGCCATAAGAAGCGGCAGTGTCCACAAAGCGGATATCCACGTTCGTGGATGGCCCTTCGAAAATGGCCCGAATGGTTCCGAGCGCATCCTCCTCGGCAACGCCATAGTTGAAGGTCTCAGGCATATTCCCCAGCTCAGCACAGCCGATACCGATCGCATCGACCGTCAGTCCAGTCCTCCCTAGTACTCGCTCTGCTGGCCACACTTCCACCTACCGTCACCGTCCTTCCCATCCACTGCTAGCTCCCCTGATCCAGTCTACACTTTACATCACCTCTAGCCCGCATCATCGATTCCTCAGCCAGCAACAGCCCCACTCCAAGCCACACCCCGAGGCTCATGCAAACTCCGCCTTGGTGATAGCCGCATCAGCACGTATCATAGGAGGTGAGGAAGTAGCTCTCGAGCGAGAGGTACAGCGCGGGTATGGTAAATTGCCAGCTTTGCACCAATTCCATATGGTGTCTCCGTTCCGGACAAAACTAAGCAATGGCTGCCTGTCATCTGCTCGCTTGCCAGCACACCAGAACGTACTACATCCCCCATCGCTGGCGCCATCCAGGCCATGTTCGCCACCGAGCCCATGCGCCCCATCACCGCCTATTACCTACACCCCCAGATCGCCGGCTCTCCTCAGCGTGCAAAAGCCACCCAGCCTCACCGCATTCTCACCATCGTGCTCTGGCAGCACTCATCATCGCCCTTCGCATTCTGCTCGTGACCATACTCCTCCTCGGAGCCATAGCCGCAATCCCGCCAGTATTGTTTGGTCACTGAAACCTAACGACGGTGCGACCGCTGACGGGCGAGAATGCTCCGGCGTTGTGCCTCCGCGGAGATTGGCAGCGCATTCGCTCGCCCCAGATCTCCTGTGGCATCCCCTTGCGCCTCATCTTCTTCTTGCGAGCGCCGCCGCGTGTTGGGATATTTAGCCAGAATCTCATCCAGCACACGTGTTGACCACACTGCACCGGCAATACCGGAAAAGGCTAAAATGGGTAGCCCCAATGCGACAGAGATGACCATGAACACCAATCCCACAATCAACATGCTCAACGACGTCCAGATATTGTCCAGCACGACAAGAAACGCATTGCGAACGGTATTCCGCAAACGCCGGTCCTGCTGAAACACCAGCAACCCGAAGAGAAACGGTTGCATCAAGAACCAGAACACCAGAGCATACAGCCAGAGAATATCGAACAGCTTCAAGAACGACGATCCACGCGTCCCATAAAACCAGATGTTGACAGCCAGTAACCCCCCTATCACGAGATCTACCGCGCCAAGCTGCCACGAACGCCAGAAGAACAAGCGAAATCCGCGAAAGAAATCCCTTACCCTCACGTTCTCTCCGTCTTCAAGACGGCGCGCCACATAGTAGAGTGCAGCCACACTGGGCGGCGCTGCCGCCATCAAAATCAGTATGACGAGCACAGTCGGCAGATAGGGCGCATGGGGGAAAATACTGATCCCAAGCGTCGGCAACAACAACGCTCCAACGAACCACAACAGGTTCATAACGGTCCACGGAAAAATCTCGTAGTAGTACGCGCCGAGGCTGCTCCACAGCGTCCCTAATACTCGCAACATCGCGTTCACCTCCTGGTTCATCCCACCAGCATTGCCACCATGTGCTACGATGGCGCGATGCTTGGAGAGCCTTCAGATTCATCCAACCAGACCCCCTACGCTGATGATACAGCGTTTTGGGTGGCGCTCAGCATGGTTCCAGGCTTAGGGCCTGTCCGTTTCGGACGCCTTCTCGCCGCCTTCAGTACCGCCGCCGCAGCTTGGGAGGCCTCGTCAGCGGATCTTCGCGCCGCTGGCCTCGATGCCCGTACACTCCAAGCCCTCCTAGCATTCCGGCACACCATCCACCCAGAGACCAAACTACGCAAGATACTCCGAGACGATGTGACCATTATCACACTTCAGAACCCTTCATATCCGGCGCTGCTCCGCGAAATTGCTACCCCGCCTCCCGTCCTCTACCTTCGCGGTGAGCTGCACCCCAGCGATGATCGTGCCATTGCCGTCGTCGGTACCCGTAACATCACCACATACGGCAGAGCAGCAACCGAAATGATCGTCTCCAACCTCGTCGCCAGCGGTTACACGATTGTATCCGGCTTAGCAAGAGGGACCGATAGCGTCGCTCATCGCAGCGCCCTCGAATCCGGCGGAAGAACAATCGCTGTACTCGGCAGCGGCGTCAATATCATCTATCCGGCGGAGAACCGTTCCCTGGCTCAGGCAGTGCAACGATCCGGCGCTCTCCTCTCCGAATACCCTCCAGACGTAAAGCCAGAACGCGATAACTTTCCCGCACGCAATCGCCTCATCGCCGGCCTCACCCTCGGCACACTTGTCATCGAGGCCGGAGAAGTAAGTGGCGCGCTCATTACCGCCCGCATGGCTCTGGAACAGAATCGCGAAGTCTTCGCCGTGCCCGGAAATATCAATGCTCCGATGAGTATCGGCACAAACACCCTCATCAAACAGGCAAGCGCCAAGCTCGTCACCTGCGCCGCAGATATTCTGGAAGAGATCGAGCCCACCGCTACCCAACACGTCGCTCAATGCTCCCTCGCCGAGCTCTTGCCGGAAAACGCCCTCGAAGAGCAGATCCTCACCTTGCTCGCCGCCCAGCCCCTCCATATCGACGAGCTGAGCCGTGCCAGCGGTTTACCCATCGCAGAAATTTCCAGCACGCTCACCGTGCTCGAGCTGAAAGGCATCGTCCGCTCCATCGGCGGCATGACCTATTGCCGCGCCCGCTGACCCTCACGGTTTCATCCTCGGCGATCAGCCTCCAACCCCGATCCGCGGGCACCACGCCGCCAGCCGGCACTCCTGGCACCGCGGCTTCCTTGCTAGACAGACCGCTCGTCCGTGAGCGATCATGGCGTGATTGGTGAACCCC
>JAMDCW010000039.1:4490-19263 GCA_023489405.1 Chloroflexota bacterium | reverse complement strand
CGAAGAGCAACCAAGAAAGCTCGCCCCTTTAAGCCCAATGTGCAACGCGCCACCTTGATTATAGAGGGAGAATCTCGTCGACTCAACATTTGTACACGCTGTCTCCGGACGGCACATCGCGTCACCTAGCGTGGAGAAATGTAAAGGGTATTGACCGGAGCGGTGCACGCTGCTAGCATGATGCGCTATCGGTAAAAACGGTACGGCGCTCAGTATTCTCTGATCGGCGTCGCGAGGCACAGAAGGACAGTAAGAGAAAGAGTCTTGGGAGGGAAGAGCGCTTGCCAACCATTCGCCAACTGATCCGTCACGGACGTAAGCGTATCGCGAAAAAGACTAAGGCGCCTGCTCTTGGTTGGGTTCGCAACTCGCTCGCCAGTAAGACGACCCATATCTCCGGGGCACCACAAAAGCGTGGTGTCTGCGTTCAAGTACGAACGATGACTCCTAAAAAGCCTAATTCAGCGGTACGTAAAATTGCCCGCGTTCGCCTCACCAACGGTATTGAAGTAACGGCCTATATACCTGGCATTGGACATAGCCTTCAAGAGCACTCGGTCGTGCTGATCCGCGGCGGCCGGGTTAAAGACCTGCCAGGTGTCCGCTACCATATTATTCGGGGTGCTCTGGACACCAAGGGAGTTCAGAACCGAAAGCAAGGCCGCTCGAAGTATGGTGCGAAGCGAGAGGTTGCTGCCCAGGCTGCTGCGGCATCTGGGCGTGGTGCGCGTTCCGGTCGCTAAATGAACCTGATACCTAGAGCATGTGGAGCGTTCTCACCTGCCCCGGCTGCAGGTGAGTCGGGAAAGAAGGTGAGAAAGTACGATGAGCCGTCGTGGAGCAGTTGAACATCACGTTACGCCGCCTGATACTCGCTATGGCAGCCGGACGGTGCAGCAATTCATCAATAAAGTGATGTTGAGCGGAAAAAAATCTCTTGCTGAGCGCATCGTCTATAAGTCCTTCGAGCGT
Source organism: Chloroflexota bacterium (assembly GCA_023489405.1). Taxonomy (GTDB): domain Bacteria; phylum Chloroflexota; class UBA4733; order UBA4733; family UBA4733; genus JAMDCW01. The sequence continues at coordinate 18,291 of JAMDCW010000039.1, read as the reverse complement.
ATTGAAAACCAAACACACAAGAGCGCACTAGAAACATTCGAGGCAGCATTGCGTAATGCCACTCCAGTCCTCGAAGTAAAACCTCGGCGTGTCGGTGGTGCTACCTACCAGGTACCGGTAGAAATCCGCAGTGAACGTAAACAAGCACTTGCTTTCCGCTGGCTCATTGCTTCGGCGCGGAAGCGACCAGGGCATAGCCTGGAAGAGCGACTTGCCGCAGAACTGCTCGATGCCGCTCATGGCCAGGGTGCTACCATCAAGCGTAAGGAGGACATGCACCGGATGGCAGAAAGCAACCGTGCCTTTAGCCATTTTCGTATCTAGTCAGCCGTCTCTGACATCATCGCCCCTCCTATGTCCCACAATGTACGGTTCTGCAAATAGTGAATTTCGTCCCAGTTGACGACCGGAGAATCATCTATGCCGCGAGAATACACTCTAGAATGCACACGTAATATCGGGATCATCGCTCACATCGATGCCGGTAAGACGACAACGACCGAACGCATCCTCTTCTACACGCGCAAAATACATCGCATCGGCGAGGTCCATGAAGGTGCCGCCACAATGGACTGGATGGAACAAGAGCGTGAGCGAGGTATCACGATTACTGCCGCGGCAACAACGTGCTTCTGGAAGAATTATCGGATCAATATTATCGATACTCCGGGGCATGTAGACTTCACGGTTGAAGTGGAGCGTTCTCTCCGTGTTCTCGATGGAGGTGTCGTGGTTCTCGATGCCGTTGCTGGTGTCGAACCACAATCAGAAACAGTCTGGCGCCAAGCAGACAAGTACCACGTCCCTCGATTCGTCTTCGTCAACAAGATGGATCGCCTGGGAGCTGATTTCTACCGCTGCATCGAGATGATCAGCGATCGCTTGAATGCCAAGCCGGTTCCCATCCAACTGCCCATGGGGCGTGAAGCAGGCTTCCGTGGGATTATCGACCTTATTCGACAGAGGGCTATCTTTTACAATGACGATCTCGGCAACAATATCGAAGAGCGAGAAATTCCCGATGAGTATGCCGATGAAGTACAACATTGGCGCGATATCCTGATTGAGCGTGTAGCTGAGACAGATTCTGATTTAGAGTTAAAGTACCTGAACGAAGAGCCTATCAGCGAATCTGAAATTCGCCAGGCGTTACGCCGTGCAACGCTGTCGACGGTACTCATCCCTGTACTCTGCGGAGCTGCGCTCAAAAATAAGGGGGTCCAGTTGATGCTCGACGCCATTATCGAGTACCTCCCATCTCCCCTCGATGTCCCCCCCATAACTGCTACCCGTCCCCGCAGCGAAGAGATTGAGCAGGTCTATCCCGATGAGACTGGACCATTTGCAGCACTCGCTTTCAAGGTTGTGTCGGACCAATTCGTCGGTCGACTGACATACTTCCGCATCTATCGTGGCAAGGTTACAAGCAGTTCTTACGTATATAACAGTACAAAGGAGCAACGCGAGCGCATCGGCCGGCTACTGCTCATGCACGCGAATCATCGAGAAGATATCACTGACGCCTACGCGGGAGATATTGTTGCGGCCGTCGGTTTGCGATCCACCTTCACGGGAGATACTCTCGCTGACCCAGATCATCCTACCATTCTCGAATCCATTAAATTCCCAGAGCCTGTAATCGACCAAGCAGTCGAGCCCCGCACACGCCAAGACCAAGAAAAAATGGGCATCGCACTCCAGAAACTAGCAGAAGAGGATCCCACATTCCGCGTACGTACCGACGAAGAATCGGGTCAAACAATTATCTCTGGGATGGGTGAGCTCCACCTCGAAGTCATTGTTGATCGCATGCGCCGCGAATTCAAAGTTGACGCCAACGTTGGCAAGCCACGAGTCGCCTATCGAGAGACCATCCGACGGAGCGCAAAGGCTGAAGGACGGTTCGTCCGCCAGACCGGCGGTCACGGTCAGTATGGACACGTCTGGCTCGAAGTGATGCCGAATGCTGGTCGAGGTTTTGAGTTCGTTAACAACATTATTGGCGGTGTGGTCCCCCGTGAATACGTTCCTGGTGTCGAAGCAGGAATCAGAGAATGTCTTGCCACAGGTGTTCTTGCTGGCTACCCAATAGTGGACGTAAGCGTCACCTTGTACGACGGTTCGTACCACGAAGTGGATTCTTCTGTCGAAGCCTTCAAGACCGCGGCTTCTATCGGTTTCAAAGAGGCGGTGCGCAAAGCCGATCCCGTGCTGCTTGAACCGTTAATGCACGTCGAGGTCTTTACGCCAGATGAATTCCTCGGAGCTGCCATTGGCGACCTCACAGCGCGCCGTGGTCACCTCGAAGGTGTAGAAGTGCGAGGAGGCATACAAAATGTACACGCGATCGTACCGCTGGCGGAAATGTTTGGCTATGTCAATCAGTTGCGTTCTATGACCCAAGGCAGGGGCAACTATACGATGGAATTCCATTCCTATGCCGAAGTGCCACGCAATGTTGCCGAAGAGATCGTTGCCAAACAGAAAGCATAAGGCACTCTAACGCTGCACTCCGCTGGAGAAGTCGATAGACACTGCCCATGCCTAGGTACTGTAGGCTATTCTGCGGGCCAGAACTATCAGATGCTGAATGTGACTTAGCCAATTCCGCCACTGGCCCACGCTTGATCTTACCCCGCTTTCCATATTGATCGCACGAACCGGCAAACCCACCGGCATTTCGTAAGTCCGCCTCTTCCCTAGAAGCCTTTTGTGGGGTACAATGCCCATTCGCTTGGCGAGCGCAAAGGTCGTCGAGAGAGATAACTTTGTGCCTAAATGCGCAGAAATGTATTCGGGGTCCGGCCCCGGGAGGCGTATCTTTGAAGGAGAAACGAAATGGCAGGGCAACGACTTCGAATTCGCCTCAAAGCCTATGATCACAAAGTGCTCGATGAGTCAGCGCGGCAGATCGTTGAGACAGCACAACGCACCGGATCTGAGGTTAAAGGCCCCATCCCTTTGCCGACAGAAATCCGGCGTTTCACTGTAATGCGGTCCCGCTTTATTAATAAAGACTCTCGCGAACAATTCGAGATGCGCACGCACAAGCGTTTGATTGACGTGCTGGAGCCGAACCAGCGGACGCTCGACGCTCTCACCCGCCTTAACCTGGCAGCAGGTGTCGAGATTGATATCAAACTCTAAAGAACCTGGCCCGAGAGGAGCATGAACATTGATAGGGCTACTAGGCCGCAAAATCGGCATGACGCAGGTGTTCTCTGCAGGTGGGCTCGCCCATCCTGTCACCGTCATCGAGGCAGGGCCGTGTGTCGTCACCCAATTGCGCACGTCAGAACGTGATGGCTATGAAGCAGTGCAAGTAGGATACGGCACAGCAAAGCACGTTAAGAAGCCTATCGCAGGGCATATCAAGGCAGCCGGCCTGACAAGCGTCAAGAAATTGGTGGAATTCCGCACAGTTCCAGAGGACTCACCCTATCAGGTAGGGCAAAAGCTGACACTAGATATGTTCAGCACCGGTGACTTTGTCGACGTTACCGGTACGACGAAAGGCCACGGTTTCACCGGAGTGATGAAACGCCATGGTTTCCACGGAGGGCCGAAGACCCATGGGCAGTCGGACCGCGCGCGTGCACCAGGCTCTATCGGGCCAGGAACTACTCCTGGACGAGTTTTCAAGGGTACACGAATGGCAGGTCGATCGGGCCACGAACGGCGTACTGTCTTGCACCTCGCTGTAATAGGAACGGACATCGAGAAGAATGTTCTTCTGGTACGAGGTTCTGTTCCGGGCCCTACAGGTGGCCTGTTGATCGTACGTCAATCCAACCGGGGAAGGTAAGGCAATGGCGATAGTGACCGTTCGAAGACAGGACGGCAGCGAAGCGGGAACGCTCGAATTGAGCGACAGCGTGTTTGCCCGTGAGCCTCATCGCAGTGCAATGTACGCTGCCGTACAACAACAACTGGCTAATGCTCGTCAAGGTACCCACGCCACCAAAAATCGCCGTCTCATTTCTGGCGGTGGCAAAAAGATCTGGCGCCAAAAAGGTACTGGTAGAGCCAGGCAAGGAAGCATACGCGCTCCCCATTGGTATCACGGTGCAGTTGCCCACGGTCCTGTACCTCGCTCTTACCGTCAGCGGTTGCCCCGAGAGGTACGGCGATTGGCGATGCGTTCGGCCTTATCAGAGAAGCTGGCTAATGGTCATCTTATTGTCCTCGATCAGATCTCTTTCTCAGAACCCAAAACGAAAGCATTCGTCGCTATGCTTGATGCCCTTGGCATTGCCGCTGCCAGATCAACACTCTTCGTTTCGGTAACCCGGGACGACAACTCCTACCTTTCCAGCCGTAACCTCCAGCAGGTGGGCATGCTCCCTGCCCAAGGTGTCGATGTCGTCAGTGTAATCAATTGTGACTGGCTGGTGCTGACCCGTGAGGCGGCACTCCATCTGGAGGCAATACTGGTATGAATATCTACGAAGTACTTCGAACGCCCCGTATCACCGAAAAAAATACCCAATTAGGTGAGCTCAATAAATACACCTTCAACGTCGCACCGCAGGCAACGAAGCTGGAAGTAAAAGCAGCGGTCGAGCGGATGTTCAAAGTGCATGTCAAAGCTGTAAACACCATCAATCGGCGTCCCGATGAGCGTCGCATCGGTAAGTGGCGCACCAAGCGGACGAGTACGCCCGGCCATAAGAAAGCCGTGGTAACCCTCCGTGCCGGCGAGAAGATCGAATTCTTCGAAGCACAGTAGCTGAAAGAGCAGAGCCATGCCCATTAAGCAATATAAGCCCACTTCCCCTGGGCGACGTGGAATGACTGTCACGACATTCGATGACATTACCACCGATAATCCATACAAACCGCTCCTTCAACGATTGCCTTCCCATGCCGGACGTAACCAGCAGGGGCGCATCACGGTGCGCCACCGGGGTGGTGGCGCACGCCGCCTCTATCGCATTATCGACTTTAAGCGAAATAAAATCGGCATTCCGGCTAAGGTTGCCACAATCGAATACGACCCTAACCGCACCGCTCGTATCGCGCTGCTGAACTACGTCGACGGTGAAAAACGTTATATTCTCGCGCCGTTAGGCCTCAAGGTCGGCGACACGGTTATGAGCGGGCCTGACGCCGAGCCGAGAACGGGCAACGCGCTCCCACTGGAACGAATACCAGTCGGTGCCGTAATCCACAATATTGAACTTGAGCCAGGGCGCGGTGCCCAGATGGTGCGCAGCGCAGGTGTAGGGGCGCAAGTACTCGGACGCGAAGGAGGCTACGTCTCCGTTCGCCTTCCTTCGGGGGAAATCCGTCGAATTCTTGGCAGATGCTACGCCACAATTGGGCAAGTGAGCAATCCAGATCACGAAAACGTCGTCATTGGTAAAGCGGGCCGCTCGCGCTGGATGCGGCGACGTCCTACGGTCCGTGGTTCTGCTATGAATCCTAGGGAGCATCCTCACGGCGGAGGCGAGGCCCGGCATCCGATTGGTGGGCAGCCACAGACTCCTTGGGGCAAGCCTGCTATGGGGTATAGGACTCGACGGAATAAGCGCAGTGATCACTTTATCCTCCGGCCGCGAAGAAGAGGTAGGTAATACGAATGTCTCGTTCAACTAAAAAAGGCCCATATGTCCATCCAAGCCTCCTGAAAAAGGTCAGCGCGACGCAGAAGGCAGGGCCCAAATCTCCTATCAAGACATGGTCGCGAGCTTCGACCATTCTGCCTGACATGGTTGGACTCACTATCGCTGTTCACGACGGACGACGACACGTTCCCGTATTCATTACCGAGAACTTAGTGGGACATAAACTCGGCGAGTTCGCTCCGACACGCACCTTCCGTGGTCATGCCCGTGCGGAGAAAACTACCGGAGTCCGCTAGCGTGCAAAGAAGGTGGAAGGAGCAACGCTTTGGAGGTCCGTGCTATCGCGCGAAATATCCCGATGTCATCTCGAAAAGTTCGCCTGATCGTTAACCTCATCCGAGGTAGACGCGTCAATGAAGCGCTCGATATCTTGCGCTTTACCCCCAAAGCAGCGGCGCTGCCCGTCGCTAAAGTGATAGCCTCGGCAGCAGCAAATGCCGAAAACCGTTTTGAAATCGGGCGCAACCGGCTTCACATCACGTACATTACTGCCGACGAAGCGCCATCGCTGAAGCGTGGACAGGCCCGTGCACGTGGACGCTACGACCGTATTGTCAAACGCTCTAGTCACATCACTGTGGTTGTGAGCGATGAGCCGCTACAACGGCCGCGTAATCGTGTGCCTACGTATCAATAGTGCCGGGGAGAGTGGAGAATCAACAGTGGGGCAAAAAGTACATCCAGTCGGCTTTCGCCTTGGCTATAGCCGCGCGTGGGAATCCACCTGGTTCGCTAGTGCCAAAGACTATGCTGCGAATGTCGATGAGGACCGTAAAATCCGCGCTCTCGTTACGCGGCAGCTTGCTAATGCCGCGGTCTCGCGCGTCCTTATCACTCGTGCTGCTCAACAATTATCAGTCACACTCCATACAGCGAGACCGGGCGTCGTTATAGGTAGGAGTGGTGAAGCTGTCGAACGTCTTCGCAAGTCTCTTGAAGAGCTGACTAAACGCCGAGTTCGCGTCAATGTATTGGAAATTCGGAAACCGGCTTTGGATTCGGTACTCGTTGCCCGACGTATTGCCGAGCAATTGGAACGTCGTGTCAACTTCCGCCGCGCAATGAAACAAGCGGTCGATGACACGATGAAGAGCGATGCCAAAGGTGTCCGTATCGTGGTTGGAGGCCGGCTCGGCGGTGCTGAAATGAAAAGCAAGAGCAAGGAAAGTCGTGGCTCTGTGCCACTCCATACCTTGCGCGCTTATATTGATTACGGTACTGCTGAGGCGAAAACCACTTTCGGGATGATCGGCGTAAAGGTCTGGATCTATCGTGGGGATGTCATCCCAGGGAAAACCGAACCAACACCCATCGTTGAACCCGCAGGAGCTGCACGTACACGGATGGCCGAAGAGCGTCGAAGCGAACGGGCGCGGACGCCTCGGGCCCGCACTATACCAGCAACACCCGAGACCACTTCAGGATCCGCCGAAACGGCCATTGAAGAGTAAGAGGGAGTGTCGCCGTGTTAATGCCCAAGCGAGTCAAACACCGGAAGCAGCATCGAGGGCGGCTTCGTGGCGTTGCCTCTCGTGGTACCACCGTCGCCTTTGGTGAGTGGGGACTGCAAGCGCTTGAGCCCGTCTGGCTCACTGCCCAACAGATTGAAGCGGCTCGGCGTGCCATCACACACAATACGCGTCGTGGTGGCCAGATGTGGATCCGTGTATTCCCTGATAAATCAGTGACCGCAAAGCCTGCTGAGACCCGCATGGGATCTGGCAAAGGAGCTCCTGATCACTGGGTTGCCGTCGTGAGACCTGGCCACATCCTCTTCGAAATCGCCGGCGTCCGAGAGGAGACGGCACACGAAGCGCTACTTAGGGCGAGCTACAAACTCCCCATCCACACCAAGATCGTCCATCGGGAGATGCCATCCTCCGCTAACCCGCCTGAAGAACCGATTGCAACCGGAGCAGGTCTCCCTGCCATTACTACCGATAATGATAGTAGGGAGTAGTCACCAAATCCATAAGAGGCACATCCGAGATACTAAAGGAGCACCACAGTGAAACCAGCCGATCTGCGGGCGTTGAGTGACGAAGAGCTAGCCAAACGGTTAGACGAACTTCAGCAGGAACTCTTCAACCTGCGCTTTCAACTCACGACGCGGCAACTGGAGAACTACAACCGGCTTGACGCGGTCCGACGAGATATCGCACGCGTAAGAACGATCCTGCGTGAGCGAGAGCTCGAAGTGGCGGGCGCCTAAAAAGCGATAACTGAGCATACGTGTGTCGTGGAGGGAGAGCAATAATCTATGAAAAAGTATATTTCACCTCAGGTGCCAGTGCACCCAACGCAGGTCAAAGTAGGTACCGTTATCCAGGATAAAATGGATAAAACGATTTTGGTAGAAGTTAACTCCTTCCGGCGGCACCCTCTCTACCGACATGTCATTCGTACAACTAAGCGCTACCTAGTCCATGATCAACACAATACTGCTCACGTAGGCGATCAAGTACGTTTCTGCTATTGCCGTCCTATCAGCCGTCACAAAACCTGGATTCTCACAGAGGTCATTCGCCAAAGTGCGCAACGTCTTGCTGCAGAACACGCCGCCGAAGCTACTGAGCCTACTCAAGAGGGAGTAACACAATGATTCAACCACAGACGAGGCTGCGAGTAGCCGACAATACTGGTGCTAAAGAGATCATGTGTATTCGAGTCATAACTGGACAGGGAAAACGTATCGGGCGTATTGGAGACATCATCACGGCAGCCGTCAAGGAAGCTGCTCCCAACGGCACCATCAAAAAAGGTGAAGTTGTCCGGGCCGTCATCGTCCGTACCGCCAAAGAGTTTGGCCGCGAAGACGGCAGTCATATACGCTTCGACGAGAACGCCGCTGTCATCATCAACAACCAGAATATTCCCCGCGGTACACGCGTGTTCGGACCAGTGGCTCGTGAGTTGAGGGATCGCAACTTCGGGCGCATCATCTCGCTCGCGGAAGAGGTGCTCTAGCGCCTCTCAACGACGATAGTTCACCTCGTAGAAGCGGAGAAGAAGGATGGCAAAGATCAAAACCAACGACACTGTTTTGGTGATCTCCGGCCGTGAAAAAGGGAAGCGTGGCAAGGTTACAGAGGTCCGTCCGAAAGAACATCGCTTGGTTGTCGGCGGACTGAATCAACGCAAGCGGCACGTCTCACGAAATAGCACCCGGGGAGCGATCCAGGCAGGCATCGTCACTTTCGACGCGCCTATGGATACTTCGAACGTGATGCTTATCTGTACAGAGTGCGATAAGCCAACGCGCGTTGGCTTCCAGTTCATGCCGGATGGTCATAAGGTGCGTGTTTGCAAACACTGCGGTCAAGCCATTGCAGATGGCAAGCGAGGAGAATGATAATGGTGCCACGGCTCCGCGAGCGCTACGATAAAGAGATCCTCCCTCAGCTCACACAAGAGTTTCACTACACGAATCCCCTCCAAGTGCCTCGACTCCACAAAATAGTTCTCAATGTCGGTGTAGGTGAAGGCAACCAAAACCAAAAGGCCCTTGACGCAACAGTCAATGACCTTGCCACTATCACAGGACAACATCCCGTCGTGACCAAAGCGCGCCGTAGCATCGCCGCTTTCAAGGTGCGTGAAGGATATTCAGTAGGTGTCATGGTGACGCTGCGTAGCATTCGCATGTACGAGTTCCTGGACCGCCTCGTCAATGTTGCCCTGCCACGCACCCGCGACTTTCAAGGGATTTCCCCCAACGCTTTTGACGGTCGCGGCAACTACACGCTCGGTCTACGCGATCAGCTCATCTTCCCTGAGATCGACTATGACAAAATCGATAAACTGCGTGGCATGGAAGTGTGCATCGTCACCACTGCCCGTACCGATAACGAGGGACGTCGACTCCTTCAACTTCTCGGTATGCCATTCAAACGATCGTCATAGTGAGAAACGCTATCTGGTAGGAGAAAGTACATGGCCCGTAAAGCAATGATTGCCGCCTGGCAAAAAAAACCAAAGTACCAAGTTCAGTTCCACAACCGCTGTCGTGCCTGTGGACGTCCACGTGCCTATATGCGCCAGTTTGCCCTCTGCCGCATCTGCTTCCGCGATATGGCAAACCGCGGGGAACTCCCGGGCATCACGAAGTCTAGCTGGTAAGGAAATTCCCATGAACGTAACCGACTCGATCGCAGACATGCTGACTCGCATCCGTAATGCGTCCATGGCACGGCATCTTCACGTGACTGTTCCAGCATCCCAGTTGAAAAAGGCCATCGCTCAGGTCCTTATGGATGAGGGTTGGATCGCTGACTATGAATACCTTGATGAGGGACCTCAAGGCGAAATCCGTATCACGCTCAAGTACACGCTAGACAAAAAGCCTGTCATCGTCGGCTTGAAAAGAGTGAGCCGCCCTGGCCTACGCATATACACGAAACGTGGACAAATCCCTCGGGTCATGGGAGGGCTTGGAACAGCCGTCCTTTCCACGTCGCGGGGTGTAATGACAGGGAAACAGGCCTACTATCACCACATTGGCGGTGAAGTGCTCTGTTACATCTGGTAGTGCGTGCGGTGGTACACTTTCAGTTCGTGTCAAGAAGGGCTAACGTATGTCGCGTATTGGTCGTCTCCCAATAGGCGTGCCTTCCAGTGTCACAATCACATTGGAGGATCGCCATATCACCGTCACCGGCCCCAAAGGTACACTCACAGAGCGTCTCGGTGAGGGCATCACCGTCGAGCGGCAGGACAATCAATTGTTTGTTCGTCGGGCGTCGGATGAGCCAGCGCTGCGAGCTCTACACGGCTTAACCCGCGCGCTCATCGCGAACATGATTACGGGAGTCACGGCAGGCTTCACTCGCTCGCTACAGATGACTGGTACCGGCTATCGAGCACAATTGATGGGTAAGAATCTCGTCATTCAGGCGGGGTTCAGCCACGCCGTCGAAGTAGCAGCGCCGGAGAATATCACGTTTTCTGTAGAGCAAGTTCAAGGTCAACGATCAGCCGAAAGTCGGATCAATGTCTATGGTATCGATAAGGCGCTAGTAGGCGACGTCGCCAGTCGGGTTCGGAGCATCCGCAAGCCAGAACCCTATCTCGGTAAAGGTATCCGTTATATCGATGAAGTCATCCGGCGCAAAGCAGGGAAAGCAGGAGGCAAAAAGAAGTAGCACATCCAAAAATGACTGCTAGGTTGGTGGAATGTAGATCCTGCCCTCATCATCACCGTGTTGAGGAATCCAGGGAGGTAATAAAAAGGTGATCAAGACCAAAGATACACGGCGGGCACGCCTACGACGGGCCCGTCGCGTACGCGCCCGTATTCCTATCAATCCGGAGCGACCTCGGCTCAGTGTTTTTCGCTCATCAGAACACATCTATGCTCAGGTGATAGATGATAGCTCCCACCGTACCCTCGCAACCGCGTCAACACTCGATCCAGCATTCCGCCAATCCACCGAACATCTGCCAAAAGCCGCTCAGGCTGCCAAGGTTGGAGAGCTCCTCGCTCAGCGTGTCCTCGCACTTGGTATTTCCAAAGTGACCTTCGACCGCGGTGGATTTATCTACCATGGCAGAGTACAAGCGCTCGCCGAGGCTGCTCGGTCAGCCGGACTTAGCTTCTAAGTCAACAACAGCCAAGTTTTGAGGAGGATTCATGCCGCGAACAGAACTCAATCGCGAAAATCTCGAGGAACGTGTCGTCGATATTCGTCGCGTGACTAAAGTTGTCCGTGGCGGCCGTCACTTCAGTTTTAGCGTTGTCGCTGTGGTTGGTGACCATGCTGGCCATGTCGGTGCTGGTATCGGTAAGGCTGCAGAGGTCGCCGACGCCATCAGAAAGGCAGTCGATGATGCCAAAAAACACATCGTCACCATACCACTAGCCGAGCACACAATTCCCCACGAGGTACAAGAGCGATTTTGCGCATCCACCGTCTTACTCAGACCGGCATCAGCCGGAACCGGGGTCATTGCTGGCGCCGCTGTACGTGCTGTCGTAGAAGTGGCTGGCATTCAAGACGTCCTCAGCAAGACAATTGGTAGCTCGAATAAGGTAAACTCTGTCGCTGCTACTGTCCAAGCGCTTATGAAGCTCCAGTCCCCTGAACAAGTAGCTGCTCGCCGTAATATTTCTATAGAACGGCTTATACGGCGGAGTGTTCCAGCTTAAACTGGATATCTCATCAGACGACAAAGGTGCATCGACAACGTGCACCGCAAACAAGGTTAGGAGGAATCGATGGGTTTGGAGACTCTCCGCCCACCAGCAGGTGCCACCCATCATAAGAAACGCCTTGGCGCCGGTACCGGGTCAGGACACGGTAAGACCGCTGGACGGGGTACCAAAGGACAGCGCGCCCGACGCCGGGGTGAGTACACTCCGACATTCGAAGGCGGACAAACCCCCTTTGTCAAGCGCCAGCCCTATCGACGTGGCTTCCGCAATGCTCTTTTCAAGAAGCGTTTCGAAGTCATCGATCTCGATATTCTTGAGAAGGTTCCCGAAGGAACAGATGCTTCTCTGGAATCGCTGACAGCGATGAGGATACTGCGCCCCCGACTTGCTGGACTCGGCCCTTTCATGGGGCTGAAAGTGTTGGGAAGTGGGACGCTCACAAAGAAAATAACTGTACACGCAGCACGATTCTCCAAAAGTGCAAAAGCACGGATAGAAGAGCTCGGAGGCATTGCGGACGAGCTTGGCGAACACAATCCACACCCCAAGCAGTTCTAAAAAAGTCACAGAGGAAAGAGCTACCGGTGAACGAAACACTAGAGCGGCTAGTCAACGCCTGGCGTTTGCCCGACTTGCGACGTAAGCTGCTCTATACTATGGGCATTCTTGTCATCTTTCGGATAATCGCCCATATTCCCATTCCCGGAGTCAACATTACGGCACTCTCTCAACTGCTACAGACAAACCAAACGATCTCTATGCTCGATCTGTTTTCCGGAGGGGCGCTCACCAGCTTCTCCGTCGCTGCTATCGGTGTCTACCCATACATCACAGCGACAATTGTGATGCAGTTGCTCACCCCGCTCATCCCCCGCCTCGAACAGTTGAGCAAAGAAGGCGAGCAAGGCTATAATCGTATCAACCAGATTACTCGTATCATCACTGTGCCAATCGCGCTCCTTCAAGCCTTCGGTACTGTTACGCTCCTCCACAATTTGTAGAAGTTGCCCAAGGAGCAGCGGCAGGTGCACAGGTCATCACCCAGTTTGGGCTATGGGGTGTTTCCCTCACGGTCTTCTGGCAGAGCCTCGCAATGCTCGTCACTATGACTGGAGGTACCATCTTACTGATGTGGCTCGGAGAGCTGATTACCGAGAGTGGTGTAGGCAATGGCATCTCTCTCATCATCTTTGCGGGAATTGTCTCCCGGTTGCCCACATTGGTACAACAGACAGCCGTAGCCGGTAACAACATCGCAGGCGCTCTCGTGCTCACCCTTGTAGCACTGGTATTAGTCGTCGGTATCGTCGTCATCTATCAAGGTGAACGGCAAATTCCTGTCCAATATGCGCAGCGGGTAAGGGGAAACCGTCGCTACCAAGGGGGAAGCACGCACATTCCGCTACGTGTCAACTCAGCCGGTATGATTCCACTCATCTTCGCTATGTCCATCATGCTCTTCCCCGCAACAGTGGCCTCGTACTTCACTGCCTCTTCAGTGCAGTGGGTAGCCTCGATAGCCACCTTTATCTACAACCTCTTCAACAGCCAGGGGGTGCTCTACTGGCTTCTCTACTTTGTGCTTGTCGTTGGTTTCACCTATTTCTATACACTCGTTATCTTCCAACAACAAAATCTTCCAGAGGTACTCCAGCGCAACAATGGGTTCATTCCAGGAATTCGACCGGGCGCACGTACTACGGAATTTCTTTTGCGTATACTCAATCGTGTAACACTAGCCGGTGCCTTATTCCTGGGTCTCGTAGCTATTTCACCGTTCTTTGTGCGATCAATCACCCAAACCCAGTCGCTTACACTATCGAGCACCGGACTATTGATCGTCGTGGGTGTTGTCTTAGACACCATAAAGCAATTAGAAGCTCAACTGCTCATGCGTCGCTACCGAGGCTTTATCCGATAGTGGAAGCGCTTTGGGAAACAGTAAGGAGTGTGGATAACCAATGAAAGTACGCGCATCGGTACGTCCGCGATGCGATAAGTGTCGCATCATCCGCCGCCGCGG
>JAMDCW010000039.1:0-4480 GCA_023489405.1 Chloroflexota bacterium | reverse complement strand
AGCAGAGCAAGGGTAGGAGGAGGAAGGTAATGGCACGTATCGCTGGCGTTGATATTCCACGGGATAAGCGAGTTGAGATCTCCCTCCGCTACATTTACGGAATTGGCTCCACAAATAGCCATCAGATCTTAGAGGCGGTAGGTGTCAATCCTGATACACGCGTGCATAATCTCACCGAAGAAGAACGTACACGCATCGATCGTTACATTAGCGAACACTATCGTGTCGAGGGTGACCTGCGGCGCGAAGTGCAGCTCAATATCAAGCGACTCCAAGATATCGGGAGTTATCGAGGCATTCGCCACCGGCTCGGGTTGCCGGTACATGGACAACGAACGCGGACCAATGCCCGCACCAAGCGGGGACAGCGCAAGACAGTGGGTGGACGGAAGCGAGCGACGAAGAAGTAAGATGCGCCAGCGGAGAGCGTGGATGATACAGCAATTCAGTCAACCAGTGAGGACAGGAAAAAATGCCTGAACAGCGTTCTGCTCGAAGTCGTAGCGGTCCAGTTCGTGGCCGTCGACGAGAACGGCGTATCGTCCCCCGCGGACAAGCCCATATCTACTCGACATTCAATAACACAATTATCACTATGACCGACCCTGGTGGAGCAGTCGTCGCCTGGTCGAGTGCGGGAGCTATTGGCCAGAAAGGCTCGCGTAAAAGTACCCCATTCGCTGCCCAAATGTGTGCTGAAGCCGCTGCCCGCAAGGCGATGGATCACGGTATGCGGCAAATCGACGTATTCGTAAAAGGTCCGGGAGCCGGCCGGGAAGCAGCCATTCGGTCTCTTCAGGCCGCAGGGTTACAAGTGCTCTCGATTACCGACATTACTCCCATTCCTCACAACGGATGCCGTCCACCAAAGCGGCGGCGCGTCTAGGGACGCAGAAAGGAAAAACGACAGTGGCACGCTATACCGGCCCAGTCTGCCGTATTTGCCGCCGTGAAGGCGTAAAACTCTTCCTCAAAGGAGAACGCTGCGTCACAAAGTGTCCGATCGATGGCCCTCGATCCGGCACTGGAGAAAGCACTCCTTCTCGCCACGCAGCCATTACCGACAAGCGCAATCCGCCAGGTATGCATCGGGTCCGGCGGCGAAAGGCCTCAGAATACGCTGATCAGCTACGCGAAAAACAGAAGGCCCGTCGCTTCTACGGAGTCGGCGAACGCCAGTTCCAGCGTGCTTTTGAAGAAGCTGAACGTATGAGCGGCCCAACCGGTGAAAATCTCTTCGTGATTATGGAGTCTCGTTTAGACAATGTCGTGCACTTACTTGGCCTGGGCCGATCACGCCCTGAAGCACGGCAAATCGTCCGGCATGGACACATCTTCGTGAATGGCCATCGCACAGATATTCCATCCTACCAGGTCAAACCAGGCGATACCATAGCTGTCAAACCCGCAAGCCGCGAGAGCGTGCGATTCAAAGCACTTGCTGAATCATTCACCAATGTTCGGCGTCCCAATTGGCTTTCGTTCGATGAAGCGACATGGACTGGGAAAGTGCTCAGCCGACCAGCGCTTGGCGATGTCACGCTGCCGGTGCGCGAGCAGCTCGTTGTAGAGTACTACTCTCGCTAGTACAAGGAGGCTGACGTGGCCATTGATACATTGACCATCTCCCCGCAACTTCAGCGAATAGAAGGCACAGAGCGCTTCGGACGCTTTGAAATCGCTCCTCTACAGGCCGGATTCGGCATCACTATTGGAAATGCCTTACGACGGGTGCTTTTGTCTTCCTTGCCCGGCGCTGCCGTGACTTGGATTCGGATCCGTAACATCCTCCACGAGTTTACCGATATCCCCAATGCCAAGGAAGACGTCTACGAGCTGATCCTCAATATCAAAAAAATTCGGCTTCGCTGCTTCGCCGATGAAGCACAAGTTCTACGCCTTACCGTCCGCCGAGAAGGGATCGTGACTGCAGCAGATATCGAGTGCCCCAGTACCGTTGAGATCGTCAACCCTGACCAGGACCTGCTGACGCTAGACAGCGACGAATCGGAATTCGAAATGGAGCTGATTGTCCAACGCGGGTGCGGCTATGTTGCTGCCGAAGAACAACCCAAAGAGCACTATGGTGATTCAATAGGGATGATCCCCGTGGATTCCATTTATTCACCTATTAACAAGGTGAATTTCACGATCGAGCCTATGCGTATCGAAGGTCGAGCTGACTACGATCGCTTACTACTCGACATCTGGACAGACGGGACGATAACCGCTGAGGAGGCTATTAGCCAGGCTTCCGACATCCTTGTCCAGCACTTTAGCTTGTTAGGCAGTCCAGTTACCCCGGTCCAAGAAGAGGTGCCAGACTACACCATCGCTGGTATTAGCGTCCCTGAGGCGATTTTCGATACGCCGATCGAGGATCTCGGACTTCCGAAACGCAATACCAATCCCCTACGTCGCAAGAAGATCCTGAAACTTGGCCAACTTCTACAAATGAGTGAGCAGGAGCTGCGATCCACCAATAACCTCGGCCCCAAGCTGATCAGCGAGATCATTGATCGTCTTGCACTCCGAACGAACCCGCTCTCTCAAGGCCGCGAAGATCGAGATGAAAGTGAGGACTAGCAATGCGCCATCGTTACGCACACCGCAAGCTTGGGCGCTACACCCATCACCGGATGTCGATGCTGCGCACAATGTGTGCATCACTCATCCAATACGAGCACGTCACCACCACGGAGGCAAAAGCTAAAGAGGTTCAGCCCATGGTGGAGAAGCTGATCACGACTGCCAAGCGTGGGGACCTGCACTCCCGGCGACTTGTTCTGGCACAGCTCTACGATGAAGGCGCTGCGCGAAAACTCTTTGACATCATAGCCCCAGGATATGCTTTGCTACAAAACGGCAGCGCCTCTCAGGGTGGTTATACCCGCATCTACCATATCGGCTTTCGCAAAGGCGATGCTGCTCCTCTCGTTCGCCTTGAACTTATTCCTTATGCCCAGCCAGTAACAGCAAGCTCGTAAAAGATACTTCGAGGATGTCTCGCCGTGCCCTCCATACAGCGTATTCGGGCAACCGTACGCTACGACGGTACCTTTTTCCACGGCTTTCAACGTCAACAGCGTCAGCGTACAGTACAACAAGCACTGGAAGAGGCGATTATGCTCGCCGGCTCGCCGGTTTCAGTCATTCCAGCAGGACGAACAGATACTGGGGTACACGCCCGCGGCCAAGTAGTGCATTTCGACTACAGCGGCACCGTGCCGCCGGACAACCTCTGTCGCTTTCTGAACGATCATCTTCCCCAAGATGTGGCGGTCGATTCGGTGACCGTTGTTCCGGCGACATTTCATGCCCGACGCTCGGCAATCAGCCGTACGTATCGCTACTATCTCTTTACCGCCCTTGTCCGCGACCCTTTACGCGAGCGCTTTGCTTGGCGTCTCAGCAAACCACTCGACTTTGCTCATCTCCATGCCGCTATCCAGGCACTGCAAGGCGTACACGACTTCCGGCGCTTCGGCACAATACCAGGAAATGTCCAGCAACAAGCACGCGATCGTTTGATCCGCGGCTGGCGACGCGAAATCTATGCAGCAAGTATCGTCCGCGAGCGTTCGTGTATCGCCATCACCCTAGAAGCAGATGCCTTCTTGACTCATATGGCACGTGCGCTCGTGGGTGCGGTCGTAGCAGTCAGCCAAAGTCAGCTTCCACTGAACAGGCTCGTGGAAGCGCTTGCCGATGACCAATCTGATACGGCTGTGGCCCCACTGGCGCCACCCCATGGTCTTATCTTCTGGTCAGTGCGGTATGCTGCTGCCCCACTGGACGAGTCGCCATCCCATCACGGATGATAGTTCACGATGAATGTGAGGAATATTTGATGAAAACATATTTTCCGAGCGCCCTCGCGAAAACACCGCACTGGTACGTCGTCGACGCTACAGATCAAATACTGGGCAGGCTCGCTTCCGAAATCGCCCGCATACTCATGGGGAAACATCACCCTATCTATTCTCCTCACCTCGATATGGGTGATTACGTCGTGGTGATCAATGCTGCAAAAATTTTTCGCGAGGGCGCTAAGCTCACGCAAAAAATGTATAGCCGCCATTCAGGATATCCCGGAGGCTTCCGCCAACGGTCTCTCGCAACGATGCTCGCAACACATCCTGATCGTGTCATCAGCGAAGCGGTAAAAGGCATGCTTCCCAAAAACCGGCTCGGCGCTGCGATGCTGAAGAAGCTGCGCGTGTACCCTGATGCTCATCACGAGCACGCGGCCCAGCAGCCAACCGTTCTCACCGTTACCGGCAAGCGCGGTCACCCAACTGGTCCTTTCGTCGAACCGCTGACTGTAGAGCAGGCGTAGAAAGAGAAGAGATCCGATAGTGAACCAGCAACACTACTTTTATGGCACTGGCAAGCGGAAGACCGCTGTAGCGCGTGTGCGCCTCATACCCGGCAGTGGACAGATCCGAATTAACGATCGAGATATAGCCGACTACTTTGG
>JAMDCW010000117.1 GCA_023489405.1 Chloroflexota bacterium | reverse complement strand
CATCGATCACGAGACTCTTCTCGTGCGTCAGGCGAAAGTGCGGGTTAGACCATTTCACGGCGATTCCGTCCTGTTCAAGCCGACGATAAATACTCCTATTCCCTGGTCCCGATCCCACTGGATGCTCTTCCAACAATACCCGGATATGGACACCTCGGCGGGTACTACGCTCTAGGGCGCTAATCACCTCGCGGTCCGTAAGCAAGTACATCGTCATATCGATCGAGCGCCGTGCTCCATTGATCGCCCGCACAATCGGCATAACGCCGTCATCTGGCTCGATGAAGAACGTTCCCGGAACATTCTCGACAACAACTCGCCCGGTCCCGTTCGCCGTAGGTCCGTTGCTCAGGCTTCCACAGGCGCTCGTGCTCACGATCCCGACGGCACACACGAGCAACAATCGTCCCAACCGAAAATGCCGCCGGAACACCCTACCCTGCTTGCAGCTTGAGCACCGCCATAAAGGCTTCTTGAGGAATTTCCACATTGCCAATGCGCTTCATCCGCTTCTTGCCCTCGGCCTGTTTTTCGAGAAGCTTCCGCTTGCGCGTAATATCTCCACCGTAGCACTTCGCAAGCACATCTTTGCGCAGCGCTCGAATCGTCTCGCGCGCAATGATCTTACCGCCTATCGCTGCCTGAATAGGAACTTCGAAGAGCTGCCGTGGAATCAGCTCTTTCAACTTCTCCACCAACACCTTACCCTGCTGATAGGCCTTATCCTGATGCACGATCACCGAAAGTGCATCAACCGGCTGGCCATTGACAAGGATATCCAGCTTCACCAGCCGCGATGGCATAAACCCATTCATGGTGTAGTCCAAAGACGCATATCCTTGAGAACGTGACTTCAATGAGTCGTAAAACTCCGTAATGATCTCCGACAACGGCAGATCAAAACGCAGCAGCACCCGATCGGGATCGAGATACGACATGTCCTTGAAGGCGCCGCGTCGCGTCGTTGCCAGCTCCATGAGCGCGCCGATATAGCGTGTCGGTGTCAGAATACTCGCCTGCACCCAAGGCTCGGCAATCTGCTGTGCCGGCGGCAGCTTCGCCGGCGAATCAATCTCCATCACCTCTCCAGAAGGCAACGTCACCTGATAGCGCACGCTCGGCGCCGTCGCCAAAAGATCGAGATGATACTCACGTTCCAGCCGCTCCTGAATAATCTCCATATGCAACAAACCCAAGAAGCCACACCGAAACCCAAACCCCAGAGCAACAGAGTTCTCCGGCTCATAAACCAGCGAAGAATCATTGAGACTCAGCTTCTCCAAAGCGTCACGCAACAGCGGATAATCGTCCCCTTGTGTCGGATACAGACCGGCAAAAACCATCGGCTTCGCCGGCTCATATCCCGGCAAGGGCTCAGCCGCCGGATGGTGAACACCCGTCACCGTGTCGCCGACACGGCAATCCCGCACCGCCTTGAGTCCGGTTGCCAGATACCCCACTTCACCCGCACTGAGAGACTCTACCGGCGTCAGCCCTGGGCGAAAAACGCCAATCTCCAACACATCCATCGTTACTCCGCTCTGCATGAGCCGGTACCGTTCTCCCCGCTGGATCTCTCCTTCCATCATGCGCACATAGGCCACGACCCCCTTGAAGGGGTCGTAGTGCGAATCGAAAATCAGCGCCTTCAGCGGTGCACGCCCATCACCCTGTGGTGGCGGAACCACTTTGACAATCGCTTCCAACACCTCCCGTGTCCCTATGCCTGCCTTGGCGCTTGTCAACACCGCACAATCACAATCTAAACCAACCCCATCGCGCAACTCCAGCAAGACCCGCTCTGGGTCAGCCGTCGGCAGGTCGATCTTGTTGATCACTGGGATAACGGCAAGGTCATGCGCGATTGCCAGGTACAGATTCGCGAGCGTCTGCGCTTCGACCCCTTGCGAAGCATCAACCACGAGCAACGCCCCCTCACACGCCGCCAAGCTCCGCGAGACTTCATACCCAAAGTCCACATGGCCCGGCGTATCGATCAGGTTCAGCTCATACGTCTGGCCATCGAGGGCCTCATAAAAAAGGCGCACCGCCTGTGCTTTGATGGTAATCCCACGCTCACGTTCCAGATCCATCGTGTCAAGGACCTGGTTTTCCATCTCGCGCTCACTGATCGTATGCGTCCATTCCAACAGACGATCGGCAAGCGTCGATTTCCCGTGATCGACATGGGCGATAATGCAAAAGTTCCGGATGAGATGCTGGGGTGCAGTCACTTCGTATCGCTAATTCAACTCTTCGCTAGTATCACCACGGCGCCCGCTCAATCCGGCGCTATGGCACGATGGCGATCTTGCCGTAGATTGCGGACATGCCGATACACATATAACGCTACCAGCACGAGAACGCCTACGACGATCACCGCATCAAAACGATGGAATAACGGCCCAAGCTCTGTCCAGTGGCGTCCGAGCTGCACCCCTACGTACGTTAGCAACGCCGACCAGAGTACGGAGCCAATAAACGAATATACCAAGAAACGACCGAACGGCATGCGAGCAATCCCTGCTGGTAAGGAAATGAACGTGCGCACGACCGGCAGCAAGCGTGCGAAGAACGCCGTTGCTTCTCCATACCGGGCAAACCAGCGATCAGCAAGCTCTACGTCATGATGTGAAAGCAACACATACCGTCCATAACGAAGCACAAGCGGTCGCCCGCCATAGGCCCCGATCCAGTACGTCACCGCTGAACCCAACGTACAGCCAAGCCCACCTGCAAGCACCACTCCTAAGAAAGCCAGCCTCCCTTGCGCCACTAAAAACCCGCTAAACGGCATGATCACTTCACTCGGAAGCGGGATACATGCGCTCTCAATCGCCATGAATAGCACCACACCAGCATAACCCAAGTTACTCAACGTCGCGATGATGAACTGTTCTAGCCCCTGCACAATAGCGAATCACCTATCCTCAACGGGCCCGGCCACTCTCCTTCGAACCATGCAGAGGCCAGTATACCGGGCAGATTGCCTCACTTCGCCTCAAAAACCATTCACATCGCGCTCCTACTCGGCTACACTATGAGTAGTGTATTCAGAAAGCCTGTCCACGATGACATGGCGACTTTATTCCCCACAGCCGCTGTTCCACGTGCCTCATAGTACGTCGAGCATGACTGCTGTCTATGAAAGGGGGCTTCTGTGCTGAGCCTCCTAACGATCATCCTTATCGGCGTCGTTCTCTGCTTGCTCCTCCTCTTTTGGATTGCACGCTACTTACGGCATATCGGCCCCATTACCGGAGTCGACGTCTTGAACGGCGAAGAAGGTGAGGTGCACACCGCCCTGACACCCAAAGGCACCGTCTACGTCGGCGGGCAGCTATGGACTGCCGAGACCCTCCAAGGCACCATACCAACTGGTGCACGAGTCCGCGTCATCACCCGGCACGGACTCACACTGGAAGTAGAACCAGTGTCCCCTGAAGTCCCTTATGAAAGTGCGAAAGGACCCTAAAGCATGGCTACCGTACTACTCGCCATCATCATCATCCTGGTCGTCGTCTTCCTATCCCAGAGTCTGCGCATCGCCCGCGAATATCAGCGCCTCATCATCTTCCGTCTCGGTAAATGCATCGGCTCCCGTGGTCCTGGTCCGGTGCTTCTCATTCCCCTCATTGACCGTCCTGTTCTCGTTGATCTTCGCGAGCAATTCACCGAAATCCCCCATCAAACGTGCATTACCGAAGACAATGTCCCTATCTCCATCGACTTCCTCATCTACCGCCAAGTCGTCGATCCTGTCACCAGTGTCATCGCCGTCAACAACTTTGCCGGCGCCGCCCAAGGCATCGCCGCGACCACTCTTCGCGCCATTGTCGGTGACATCCTGCTCGATGAGGTGCTCGCCAAACGTGAGCAAATCAATGAAGTCTTGCGCACGAAGCTCGACGAGGTTACGCAACGCTGGGGTGTCAAGGTGACCGCCGTCGAAATCCGC